>CAISGR010000066.1 GCA_903884945.1 uncultured bacterium | reverse complement strand
ATCAAGGGCAAGTTCGGCGCGGGCGACAAATGGTCGTACGAATTCACGCTCAACCATGCCGAATATCGTTCGACGATCAGCTTTCCCCAGGTCGTCATCGACAAGGCCAACGCCTTCTTCCTCGGGCCGCAAATGGGCACCGATCCGGTGACCGGCTATGCCCGGTTCAACGCCAATCCGACGCGGCTCTACACGCCGCTGACCCCGGCCGAATATCGCTCGATCACCGCGGATTCGGTCTATCGGCCCAAATCCTGGGTCAACAATGTCTCGGCGACGGTCAACACGACCGAGCTGTTCCGCCTGCCGGGCGGCCCGGTCGGCTTCGCCGCCGTCGCCGAGGTGGGCAACCAGGGCTATAACCTTCACCCCGATCCCCTCGCACTTTCCCAATATTATGTTGGCCTGATCGATTCGGACGGAAAGGGCACGCGGCAGCATTGGGGCCTGGGCGGCGAGCTTCGTGTGCCCGTCTTCTCGATCCTCGAGATCGATGCGGCGGCCCGCTATGACCATTATGGCTTCGGCGGCGGCAGCATCGGCAAGTTCACCTATAATTTCGGCGCCGAGTTGCGCCCGATGAAGAGCCTGTTGCTGCGCGGCGCCTTCGGCACCGGCTTCCGTGCGCCCGACCTTCACTATGTGTTCCGCGGGCCCGGCAACGTTCATTCGAGCGGCGCCGACCATTATCTCTGCCGATCGCTCGAGCCCGACCAGGATCTGGCCGACTGCAGCTATGGCGACGAGAGCTTCATCGTTCGCAAGAACGGCAATCGCCGGCTCCAGCCGGAAACCTCGACCTCGATCAACGCCGGCGCCGTGTTCCAGCCCTGGCGCGGCTTCGACATCTCCGCCGATTATTTCCGGGTGAAGATGAAGAACCAGGTGCTCGACATGAACGTCGACACCGTGTTGCGCGACGAGGCGGATTGCCGGCTGGGCGTGACCAATTCGGGATCGGCGGTCAATGCCGGCTCCCCGACCTGCGTCGATGCGCTCTCGCGCGTCAAACGCTATGTCGGCGGCGCCCTGGACGGGCAGATCCAGAGCGTCCTGATCAACCCGATCAATATCGCCGAGGAAACCACCGACGGGATCGACATCGCGGCGCATCTGAACCTGCCGATCCAGGACCGGAAGCTCGGCGCCGTCTCCGTCTCAGTCGGCTACACCTATGTGTTCAGCCACACGATCAAGCAATATCCGGGCGATCCGACGATCAACAAGCTGGCGTACGACAGCGGCTACGACATTCCGCGCGACAAGGGCACGGCGAGCATCAGCTGGACCCTCGACGCCTTCACCGCGACCGTGACGGGCCAGCGGCTCGGCAAGCTGCCCAATTATGACGAGGACGCCTATATCAAGCCGAGCTACCTGTTCAACCTGTCGGCGCAATATGACCTTACCGATCACCTGCGCGTCTCGGGCACGGTCAACAACCTGTTCGACCAGAACCCGATCAAGGACCGGACCTATTCGTCCTACCCCTATTACGACGTCTCGTGGTTCGATGGCGTCGGCCGCAGCTATTATCTGCAGATGACCTGGAAGCTGGGCGGATCGAAGCTCTGATCCGGCGCGCATGGCGACGATCGGT
>CAISGR010000065.1 GCA_903884945.1 uncultured bacterium | reverse complement strand
CTACTTTAAGTTCTCCACAGATTCTGCGCGTGTTGTGAAAGTCGAGCCTGCGGAAGCTCGCTTGCCGCGCATCTACGGAATCCATTTACGTCGGAAAGCAGATGAACAAGGGCTCGCTATACTATCGGGTTGCTGTCGGAAATATCCTACAGAGGTTGCTTTGTTTGGTAACGTTGCTGCCACGCCTCGTCTGCTCCGGCCGAGTAGCCTGAGATGCTGCCAAAGCCGCTCCCGCGGGTTATTGTCAACTTCAGGTTCCTCGCCGATCGCTGTACGACGCTCGACCAGCTCGCGGTGGTGATCGAGGAGGTCGCGCTGGCCCTCGATTTCGAGTTCCTCGCCATGCTCCACAACAACAGCCTGCTGCGCCAATCCGACCATCTGATCCGTCACGACACCTATCCGCCCGGTTGGGAGAGGATATTGGTCGGACGTGGCCAGCGCGTGATCGACCCGGTGCTGGCCTATGCGCAGCGGACCAACACCGGCTTCACATGGCCGCACTTCCCGCGGCGTTTCCCGCTTACTCGAAGCCAGGAGGAGATTTTCGAGCAAGGCCTCCGCTTCGGATTGCGCCAGGGATTTACCGTACCGGCGAACGTTCCCGGCGAGCCGGCAGGTTCGATCACCTTCGCCACCCGGCGCACGCGCACGATCGGCCGCGAGCGCCAGCTGATCATCAATTCGATCGGCGGCATCGCGTTCGAGGCGGCCCGACGGATCAAGGGGCTGACCGACGGCCCGTCGCCCGTCCCGCATCTTTCCGAACGCGAGCGCGAATGCGTCTATTGGATCGCGCACGGTCTGAGCGACAAGCAGGTCGCCCGTACCTTGGGCATCGCCCATGCCACGGTGCGTACCCATGTGCGCCGTGCGTTCGATACGCTCGGCGTCTTCACCCGCCAGCAGCTGGTCTATGAGGCACTGCGGCTTGGCCTCATCGAGTTCGACGAAAATGTCGCCTATCCAGGCGACTAGGAACAGCTAGCCGGCGCTGCTTCCCTTGGGGCTCCTCGATTGGGAGCTCATTCATGATCCGTATCACCCGCGGCTATTCGCTCGGTAATCCATCCGATGCTGCCATGTTCGAAGACCGCAAACGCCTGTTCGTCGACCTCATGCGCTGGGACGTGCCCGTTGTCGACGGCCGCTTCGAAATCGATCAGTTCGACGGGGCCGACGCGACCTACATCGTCGCGCATGGCGCCGAGGCGCGCAAGGTCGCCGGCCTGCACCATGGTTCGATGCGACTCCTGCCGACCACCGCGCCGCACATTCTGGGCGACCTGTTTCCGGAATTGGCCGAGGGCGCAGTGCCGCGCGGTGACGACGTGGCGGAGATCACCCGCCTGTGCCTGCCGACCCGGCTCGGTGCTTCCGAGCGGACGTCGGTTCGCAATCGCCTGATCAGCGCCATGGTCGACCACGCACTGGAAAACGGCATTCGGGTTCTGACCGGGGTCGTGCGGCCAGCGTTCTGCGAGACCGTGCTCGTGTTGGGCTGGCGCGCTGCGGCATTGGGGCCAGTCCAGATCATCGGGGGGCAGTCGCTGGCAGCGTTCCGGGTAGAGATCGATACCGAGACGCCAGAACTGCTCGACGCGACGGGTATCTATGTCGAGGGGCTGCTCGCTGAAGCACGCCGCGCGGCAGCGGCGTGACGGAGGTCATCATGCATGACAGCCTCTATGCCCATGCCGCGGCGCTGCGCGAGCAAGGCTATGCGATCATTCCCAACGTCTTACCGCGCTCGCTCGTCACCGCGCTGCAGGCAGACCTCGAGCCGCGCTTCGCCGCCACGCCGTTCTGCGAAGGCGACTTTTACGGCCGGCGCACCAAACGGTTTGGTGGACTGCTCAAGCGATCGGAACACGCGGCGGCGTTCGTCGAGCATCCGCTTGCACTCGGGCTGGCGGAAGCGATGCTCGGGCCGCATTGCGATCGCATTGCCCTCAACCTCACCCAGGCGGTGGAGATCCATGAGGGTGCGCTCGCGCAGTATCCGCACCGAGACGAGGATATGTGGGCCGGCCCCAAGGGCGAGGTCGAATATCTCATCAATGTGATGTGGCCATTGACACCCTTCTCGCGCGCGAACGGCGCGACCCGGCTCTGGGCAGGCAGCAATCACATTCCCGCCGCCTCGCTGCTCGAGGAGCATGCCGTCTATGGCGAGATGGAGCCGGGCGACATGCTCGTCTTTCTCGGCAGCACGCTTCATGCCGGGAGTGCCAACCGCACGCCAGTGCCGCGCCGCGGATTGATCGTGAGCTATTGCCTTGGCTGGCTGAAACCTTTCGAGAATCAGTGGCTGGTCTATCCGCCGGACATCGCGCGGACTTTCACGCCGGAGCTGGCCGCCCTTGTCGGCTATGCCCAGCACCGCCCCAATCTCGGCAATGTCGAAGGCCAGTGCCCGTCGACGCTGTTATGGGGCGAGGGAGCGGCGTATCCGGCTGCGACCGACGCGCTGCGGCCGGACCAGGCCGAGGCGCTCGGCAATTACGTTGCGGAAGAGGTAGCCGCGCGCGCCGGGCTGCTCGGCGGCTGAGCGGCGGATTGACGGGCAGGGGCGGTGGCGGCGGATCTCGTCGCCGCCGCCGACTGGCGTGACCCTCAGGCCTTTGAGGCGCTGGTCGCGGGTGACCGCGCCTGTTTCGCATGGGAGTGGCTTCGCCGTTCCCCCTCCTATGTCGAGGCCTGGGCGACGGGCGGCTTGCCCGCCGCGTTCGGTCTGTTGCGCTTCGAGGATCCCACCCTGGGCGCAATCGCCGCGCGACCTTTCTGGCATGCCGACGCCAATCGCGCCGTGCTGCGTGCGGAGATGTTCGCGCCCGGTGAAGCGGCGCTACGCGGTCTTGCAAGGCTTGCTCACCTCGTGACGCGCATCGCTCCTGCCAGCGACAATGCTTGCGAACACATCCTGCTTTCCGACGGACTACGGTCGATTCGCATCGACTTGATGGCGCGCGGATCGGCCGGCGTGCCGGGGAAGCTGCGGTGGCACATCGACGGTGTCTTGGAAGCCGGGCCGCAATTGCTGGCGCTGCGGCAGTTGATGGCACTTGCGAGGACCGGATGCTTCGCGCGCTCGCTCCACCCGCCGGAGCGTCGCGCCAGGCGCTGGATCGATATGCTGCGCGTGCATGATGCGATCGCAGGAGGTGCTACGTACCGTGAGATCGCGCGCGAGTTGTTCTCGATCGACGTTACCGGTTCAGGCTGGCGACTGGCCGCCGGCTCATGGCGGCTTCGCGTGCAGCGTCTCGCTGCCGCCGCACGCCGGTGCATCGCTATGGGGCCGATCGGCTGGCTAGGTGGGCCAGGCGATCGCTGATGATGCGACCGGAGCTCAGTTCTCTGGAGCGGCCTTGCCCGCGTTCGACGCGGTGTGTGGGTGGAGCATCTCCCAAGGGGCGACGCCAAGCGCCGCCGCCAGCGTATCAATCTTGTCAATCGAAACGCCGTATTTTCCCTGCTCGATATCGCTGATGTAACTGCGATCTACACCGGCAATTACGGCCAGTTCGACCTGACCCAGCCCACGCGCCCGTCGAAGCGTCCGCAAATTCCGTGCGATGATCTTCCTCAAGGGCGTCATCGCACATGTAGTGGTCTCTTCAAAAAATCTCTGTGCCGGAAATAGTCCACATAGGCCTGTGATTTGCGCACAAATGAGGGATCAACCTTTGGGATTCCGGACTTTCACTCCGGCACGAAGCTCTCTCGGGCCATTGTGCCAAACCGCTGTGCGTATTTGGCGGCAGCGTCTGGTCCGATCTGCATCGGCATCGCGATGACGCCCTGATCGCGTAGCCATGCAAAGCGATGCCTGCCGTTGGTGAAGCCGACCTCGCCGTCGCACGACCATGCAACGCACATCCGGACCGGCCGCCCTTGCACGAACCATGCGCCAAACTTCTTGTATCGGTCATCTTGCCCGCCGGTACCGCCGGGGCCGATCCATTGGTCGGTCTCGCGCCAGGCAGCATCGAAGGCCGCTACATCGATCCACACAATGACGTCGCGCTCGACGTCCTCCCAGCCATCGCCGAACGGTGTGTCTCTCCAGTCGATCGCGCGGCCATGCGTTGCCCTCATGACGAATAGTATCTAGCGCGTGCCCGGTCGTGACCAGCCCCAAGCCGCCTTGGCGCCACCACTATATTCCTCAGTTCCTGCTCGAGAAATGGGCGGTGGACGAAGGATGCCTGTGGCAGTTCACGCGGTCGCGTCATTCCGTCCATGCCGCACGCAAGTTTCCCAAGGCGTTCGGCTATGAAAAGCATCTCTACGCCATTCCGGGCTTGCCCGCCGATCGCGCCCAGGTTCTGGAGACCGGCTTCTTCCAACACGTCGACAATGCCGCCGCGGCCGTGCTAGCGATGCTGCTCGGCGAGCGGCCGATCGCATGGCAGCGACCTGAACGCAGCGCATGGTCGCGCTTTGTCATGTCGTTGTGGTTCCGTACGCCGGAAAATCTCGGCTTGTGGAAAGCGGCGATGGCGGAGCTTCTCCTGCGCCCCGATGACGACATCAGGCGGCGTTACGACGCGATGCGCGACGATGGCGAGGCGGCGACGTTTGGAGAGGCGATGGCCCTCGTCAATCCCGACTGGGCGGAGGCGGTCTCAATGCAGCTGCTCAGCAAATTCGTCGACGATCCCGACCGGGGTGGCCGGTTGAACGCGATGATCTGGGAAACCTGCGAGATCAGGTCGGGCGAGCATTTCCTGATATCGGACCAGCCGCTGATCATGACCGATACCATCGGCCATGAAGACGCGCATATCGTTTTGCCGATCAGTCCGACCAGGCTCTTCGTCGCGGCCGCGCACCAGCGTACCATCGACAATCTCAAGACCCACGACGCGGGAACCATTGTCGACGAAATCAATGAGATGGTGGCGGGGCAGGCGCGCCTGTTCGTCGGCGCGGTGGACCAGACCGCAAGGCCACTGATCGACGAGTATTTCGGGAGGCTGGAGAATCGCGGCATCATGGCGCGAATGGTGGCGCGCTATCGGCAGCGCGAGGTCGAGGCGGGTCGCTAGCTCCCGTCGCTTGCACGGAGCGCATCGCGAAGCCCCGGCGCCTTTGGAAACGCCGGGGCGGAGCTAGATCAATGCGCGGCCAGCGTGCCGAGATCGGTGCGCCAGGCGCTGATCTGGTCCTTGATGGCGAGCTTGGTCTTTTTGAGCCGCGCCAGCTTCACGGTATCAGGCAGAAGCTTGCGGTACTCGTCGGCAACCGCGCGCTCGAGCCGCTGATGCTCGTGTTCGAGATAGGTCAGGAACCTGTTCGACATATCGCGCCTCTCACTGTTCGAGCGAGCGGAGTGCGGCGAAGATGTCGTCGACCGGCACCGGTCGTCGGAGCGCTCTGGGCTTGCGAAGACCGGGGCGGTTGCGGACTGCCGCGGCGTCTGATGCCCAGGATGCCAGTATCGCGCGCTTCACCTCGGGCTCGAAACTCGGGTGGCGCGCTACGTCAAAGGGACTTTCGAAATGGGCGAGGGACATGGCAATTGCCTCCTTTCTTCCTGTCGCTCCTTTCCATCACGGCGAAATCGCCGAACCCGTATTTTGGGAATTCAGGCCAGTTTCGTCAACGCCGCGGACAGCGTCGAAGCGTCGCTGCCGTGGCGTGCGCGACTTGCGTTGCGAAGCTGCTAGAGGTGAGCCTCGAACGCTGGGGGACCGGATATGCAAAGATCGGCGGTAAGCTTGAGCTCCCTGGAGTCGGCGAGAGCGCGCGCAACATTGAGAACGTCAGCCACGGCCTCTAGGCAGGGCATTTGTTCCGATGTCTAAAATCCTTTGGTGTACCATCCTCGCGATCGCCGGACTGATCTGCGCGTCGGACCCTCTTTTTGCTCAGCCGGCTCAGCGGCAGAATCAGGGCCACGCTGCGAACGGTCCGGCCGACACTCTACCACCACTCGCGCCAGCCCCATCTGCAAATGCGGTCCAGGGCAAAAGCCAGCCTTGCATCGGTGCCGAACATGGCGATCTGAGTTGCGACGCCATCGCTGCAAAGGCGTCCTACGATCAGGCGCGCGACGCTGACCGGCAGATCGTGATCGGATGGCTGCAGGCCACCGGCCTCGTCTTGTCGCTGTTCTTCTCCGCGCTCGCGACCCGCGCGGCTTTTCGCGCGGTCAAGGAGGCGGCAAAAGGCGCCAAGGCGAGTAGTGATACGCTTGAGGAAACCAAAAGGATGAACGCCGCCGTCGTGCGACCGGTCGTCGCTGTGGAATCCGCCAAAATTTACTTCGAGATCGGATCGCTGCGCCCGGTCATCACGCTCACCACACGCAATGCCAGCCAATATATCGCTCATGACTGGGAATGGGCGCCGCTGCTGAAATATGTCACCAGGAACGGTGAGCGCAAATGCCGGCTTTTCCCATGGGGCGACCGAGGGATCAGGGGTGTGAGTTTGCCGCCCGGCGATGTTCGTACGCAAATGCCGGCAAATCTGAGTTTTGCACTCGATATGCCGGAGCAGATCGCTGCTACCGAACTCGAACTTGCCGAGGGTTTGCAGATTTTTCTGACGGTGTTCTCGCGGTGCTACGATGCCTTCGGCAACCCTGTCGAAGACAGGCATCACTTCGCCGGCACGATGTATAACTTGTTCTCAAGTCTCGCTGAAAACGACGCCGTCGCCTTCGAAATCGAGCTCCAACCCACGCCGCCCGGAACGCAGGTGGAAGGACAGGAAGACAGGATTCCCGAGCGTCCCAAATAGACGCCGGACACGACCTTACATCAGCGCCGGAGGTCATGCGCCGAACAGATTGACCACGCCGGGCGTCTCGATCAACCGCGGTGCCCATGATGCGAACGGCTCGACGCCGGGCAAATGGATGTGAAGCTGCTCGATGATCGGCGTCCAGGCCGGCTCAAGCTCGCCGACGACGAAGGTTCGCAGATCGTTGAACGACAGGGCGAGGACAAAGATGTCCGTGCCGCCATGCTCGACGATAGTGGCGCCGGCAGAATTTATGCTCGACCAGGCGCGCGTTTCGCTTTTGCCTTCGATGATCACGGTAAGACCGGTCGCGCACGCCGAGACGAGATGACACCGGGCGAGTAGATCAGCCTCGGTGGAGGTGGTGGCGTTCAAGGTCGGCCTTTCGAATCGCGCCGGGACCGGCGTCTCTGCTCGCTAGAGCATGCTTGCGCTTCGTCGCTTGCGTCGCAAGCGGGCTCGATCCATCCTTGCTCCGGCGATGGGCGCGGGTCATCATCGGCGCATGAGCTTTGCCGACAAGGATGCCTTTCTGACCTTCGACCGATCCGTGCGCCGGGCGTTTCGCTTCGCGCGCACGTCGGAGCAGAGCGCTTTTCTGGCGGCGCTGGCTGAGACCAGCGGCTCCCGCATCGTCACCCTGAAAAAGGGTTTCGGTCTGTTCCGCGCCCAGATCGGCCATGGCTGGCGCGAGCAGGAGGTCGCGCCGGGCGAATATGACCGCTTCCCTGCGGTGTATCCGCCCGAGCGCATGAAGCCGGATCCGCAACATGCCAGCGACGGGCGCGCCAACGCCAAGGGCATCCCCTGCCTGTACATGGCGACCAACGAGAAGACCGCCGCGCTCGAGGTGAGACCCTTGATGGGATCCCTCATCACCATGGGCTATTTCGTGCTCGAGCGCGAAGTGCGCATCGTCGACTGCTCGCGCAAGCTGATCGGCAATCTCGCCCGGATCGTTCAGGAGCACTGGACGCTGGAGGATGTCGAAAAGCAGGTCTGGACTGACATCAACGACGCCTTTTCGGTGCCAACGGCACGCGCGGATGGTGATCTCGATTATGTGCCCACCCAGATCATTGCCGAGACGCTGCGCCTGTGCGGCTTCGACGGCATCGGTTACAAGAGCAGCTTCGAGGAAAAGGGCTTCAACGTCGCGTTGTTCGACCTCGACGCCGCCCGCCTGACCCGGCGCGATCTCCACCGCGTCGGCATGGTCGATCTGCGGCTCGACATGGTCGACAACACCGTCTTCCTGCGCGACGATGGCAGCTGGGCACAAGCCGTCATCACCGATATCCGCCCGATCGATCCGTCATGATCTGGATCGAGACCCGCACCCAGGAAGAAGCGAGTCACCGGCGCGAGCGGATGTGGGGGACGAACTGGACCGCGACGCCGGACGGCGGTCTGGTCGGCCGGACCAACGGCGAGGGTCTTTTCGAAGGAGACCGTTTCTGGGCCGATGCGATCAAGGACACGCGCGACGAACCCGAGCAGCGCCTCGCGATGGCGATCCGGAACCTGCCGTTGCCCGCCGCCTTTCGCGAAGCCGCCATCGCCCTGCGCGCCATCATCCGGGCCAAGCGCAAGGCGACCGACTTGTTCGAGCACCGCCTGGCCGAACTGCACCGCCTCGCAGCGATCCAGAGTCTTGCCTGGTATGACGATCTCGACATCGCGCCCTTTTCCGAGGTCGCAGCGCTCGACCTGTCGCCCGGCGTGATCGGATGGGACTTGCTGCCGCTCCTCAACATGACCGATCGCAAGCTGATGGCGGAGACATGGCCGACGCCGGCCAGGCATGCCACTGGCGAGATACTGTATCCCGCCATCAAGCGGAATGGCGCGGCCTTGCTTAGGGCGCAGCGCGAGGCGCAGCGGCTCGATTGGCTGAGTATGCTCGACGACGACGATGCGGATGCGGTGACCGTCCTGGCTCCCGCTCCGCTGGCGCAGGGTCGCGGAGCGTCACCGCGCGTCAAGAGGCGGGGACTGTTCGCCAGGCTCTTCGGGATCGGACGATGAGAGGCATGCCATGAACGCGGTCGATTTCGCGCGACACCGCGTCCTGGTCTGTCTGTTCATCGACGCGCTGGAGCGCGAAGGCCGCTGGGTCGATCGTGCACGGCTGCACTCCGAATATGCGACAGACGTGGACGAGCGTCTGTTCACTTCGGTCGTCGAGGGTTTGAGAGCGAGGGGCTGGGCGACCGTCTATTATGACGGCCCTAACGACGGGGTGGTCACAACGGTCGCGATGCTCGATGCGTTCGCCCATGCCGACGCTCTCGCCGAGATATTGAGATCGCTCGACGCGCGTGTTTTCGAGGCGGACTGGCAGACCCGGCACATCCGGACCGACGCAGCGGGCGACGTCGACCTGCTTATCCCCCGTCCCGCTGGGTGGACGGTCACGCTCATCGCCAGGGAGCGCCCTGCCGATCCCAGCCCTGTTGCTACGGGCGCCCAAATCGCCGGGCGCGACATCTATCACTTCCATGGGACCGTCGAGGGCGGTGGTGTGCACCATGGCGGCGGGAGTGAATCGCTCTGGACCCGCTGGGGGACGATCTTCGGTGGCGCCTCTGTCGTTCTGGCCGTCATTGCAATCGGCGCGGCCTGGTATTTCTGGCGACACGCCTGATGCTTTCGGGGTTCACGCTCTCCCGTGAATGCGATGCGCGCGTCCTTTCCTGATCCTGGGATTGCGCGGTGCAGACCCGGCACCGCCAGACAACCCTGTTTTTCGTTCCGGTCCAGCTTCCGGGACTCGTCGGCTGCGCCGGGGGCTGTTTCATCGATGCCCCCCTCGGCGAGCCCACGACCAGCCCCAGCGACGATCTCCGATGCGCCTGGCTGCGCCTGCCGGATGGCTGGTCACGCCGGACCTCCGACATGGTCTAGCAACCAATTTGACGTCCCGGGAAAATCGAGTCGTGTCAGCGACTTAGCATCATATTGATTCACTGGTGTTTTTTTGACATACTGGGTGTCGGCGGGATACATCGGGTTTCCCTCGGCCGTGAGCCCAGGTGCGAAGCGGCAATCGAGCAGACGGCTGTCCTTGCGGTGACAACCTATCAGCCGCTCGGTGCAGACGAGGCCGGGGCCCGCCACCTAGAATGCATAGCCGAAGTCCTCGAAGATCGCCCGCGCGTCCGCCGGCAATTCCGCCTGATCGGGCAGCGGCCACACCGTCAGGCCATTATTGGGCGCCCGACCACCCTTCGTGCCGGCGATGATCGGTTTCAACGCGCGGGCAGGCGCGAGGTCCCTTGTCGGCGACGCTGTGTTCGCGGCCTGATAGAAGGCGCTTGCCACGGTGTCGGCAATTTGAAGCCCTGCTTCATCCTCCGCATTGGCCACCGACCAGTCCGCGCGATCGAGCAGCGTGGCGGCAAGCCCCGGGCCTTTTCGGTACAGGGTGCCGTTCTCGACCTGCATTCTCAGCAGATCGAAATAGGAGAACAGCTCCTCGTAATTGTGCCCGCCACAGCGCGCGAACGTGACCTGGAGCGGCGCGATCGGCGTGCCGAGCCTGCCATGGCGCCATTCGCACCACGCGGTCACGCGCTCGAGCAGGAGCCGCAGGCACCAGTTATAGAATTT
>CAISGR010000064.1 GCA_903884945.1 uncultured bacterium | reverse complement strand
TTTTCGTTCCGGCAACCGCCGGGTGGCTTTCAGGCGAAGACCGGCGGTCGCACGGATCGAAGCGGGACAGGGGGTTGTTGGCGGAATGGCAGCTATTCTTCCCAGTTGCTGCTATCCTCGGCGATGTCGAGAAACAACTCAGCGCGGGCAGCGAGTAAAGGAGCAAGTTCCTTCTCCTGACCGGGATTGCGCAAGCTCCAGTCGACCGCCCTTTTGCCATCCGCCCATTTCACGCCCGCATCGCGCCAACGCAGCCCGATGTCTCGAAGAGCCTGGCGAGGGTGTCGCTCGCCTTCACATGGAGTGTAATCCGTCGGAAAATCTCCCGAAACGACCCACCAACCGACCCAACCCGGTCGCTCTGTGCTCTCTACTGCCCAGACCGAAATCAGCGGTGCCACGTGCCATGCAGGCCATTCGCCGACGATCGGAGCCCGAAAACCTTCTTCGGACAAATAGGCGAGAACCTGCTGCCGTTGGGCAACGCACCAATGCTCGTCCTCTTGGTCGGTCAGCGCGTCGGACATTTGAGGAAGTTCGCATGATGCCGGGGCATCCACAACCCGTGGAACGGCAACAGCTGAGCGGGAACTGACGTTGCCACCGTGGGTACCAAATGTCAGATTTTGACCACTAGGGCCGCATTTACCCGAGGTTCAATTACCCGAGGTTCAATTACCCGAGGTTCAATTACCCGAGGTTCAATTACCTCAGGGCTGGTTGAGGCGATCCGGCGCGCGGGTGGCCCTGCACTGCCGTCACCGTCGCGGCGGACTCAGGCGCCGCCAGGGCTCTCGTCCTTGTACTTGATCTCGAGGAAGCGGCCGCGCGTCGCCAGCAGGTTGAGGTCGCCCTCGGCAAGCTGGGCCGACATCTCGCCGATTTCCTGCTCGATCAGCTTCAGGCCCTCGGACAGCTGCGCGTCCGGCGTCTTGCCGTTACGCTCCACGCCGCGCAACGGCTGGGGGACCTTGGCGTAATCGCGGATCAGCTCGGGCAATTGCTCGCCGATCAGCTTGCGCAGCTCTGCCGCGGCCGGCTCGCGCTCGTCGAGCGTCGCCAGCTGCGGGGCCAGCGTGTCGAGCCGCACGCCGATGCCGTCAACCAGCGTCTGGGCGGGGGCGGGCAGGGCGGGACGCTGGGTTTCAAGCCATTGCTCGGTCTTGAGCGGAAGCGCCTTCAGCGGCACCTCGACCAGCTTCTCGGCGCTCACCGGCGCCTCGAGCGAGACGAAGGCGATCAGCAGCGTGACCGCCACCAGCAGGGCGAGCACCAGCAGGGCGCCGCCCATGCCGATCGGCGAGAACCAGCCGACGACGATCGTGGCGAGGATGATGGCGAGATCGGCGCTGACGATCAGCCCGGCCCGCCGGGCGAGCCCGGTGCCCTGGCGCCGCCGCTTGCGCTGCAGCACTGCCTGTTCGCGGCGTTCGTTGAGGAACTGAGTCGTCCGGGCGATCTGGCGATCGACGTCGGTCATGTCACACCGCTTCCAGCTTGAAGGTTTCGCCCCCGGCACCGGCATTCTGCGCCGCGCCCTCGGCGCGGGCGATATAGCCCTTCGACTTCTCGACCTCGGTGCCGAGCAGGTTGACCGTGGTCTTCATCGAATCGAGCGCCTTCAGCTTGAAGGTGTCGATCGTATCCATCGTGTCGTAGATATTCTGGAAGGCGCGCTGCAGGACCTCGATCGGGATCGTCGCGCTCGCCGCCTGCTCGTGGATCGTCGCGGTCTGGCTCTTGAGCAGCTTGCCGGTCGAATCGATGATGTTCGCGGTCGTCGTGTTGAGCGCGGTGATCTGCTCCAGCACCAGCTTCTGGTTGGTCAGCGCCTGGGCAACGGTGACGGCGGTGCGCAGCGCCGAGACGGTGGTGGTCGACGCGCGATCGACGCCCTTCACCAGCTCGACATTGTTCTTCTTGACGAGATCGAGCGCGAGATAGCCCTGCACCGTGACCGCCATCTGGGTCAGCAGGTCCTGGGTGCGCTGGCGGACATAGAAGAGCGCGCTCTCGCGGATCGCCTTCGCCTTGGCCGGATCGCTATGGTCGAGCTCGTTGGCCTTGTCCTCGAGCCGCGCATCCATCGTCTTGGACAGCAGGATCATCTGCTCGAGCCGGCCCATCGCGGTCCACAGGTTGGCGCGCTCCACATCGATCGCGGCATTGTCCATCAGCAGCTCGTCCTTGCCGCTGCCGAGGCTCTTCAGGATCGAGGCGATATGCGTCTGCGACGATTTGTAGCTGTCGAAATAATTGCGCATCGAATTGCCGAACGGGATGATCCCGAACAGCTTCTTCGGCGCGAGCAAATTGCCCTGCTTGCCGGGATCGAGATCCTCGATCGTGCGGCGCAACTCGGCGAGATCGGCGCCGACGCCCGATTCCTGGTTCATCGCCTTGACCGGGCGATCGAGAAAGCGGTTCGACTGGCCGGCGGCCTCGCGGATTTCCTTCTGGCCCATTGCGCTGATCGCATCGACGCGCTTGCCGAATTCGGGCGAGTTCACGTCCTGCGCGACGAGGTCGTCGATGAAATTCTCCACCCGCTCCTGCAGCTGGGTGCGCTTGGCATCGTCGACCGGCACCAGCCCGACCGCCTTTTCGGGCGCGACCGCCGGAACGGGATCGGGCGGGGTCAGCACCAGATCGGTGGTCGCGTCTTGGGTTTGCGTCGCCATCACTATCTCCAGCCAGTCGCCGCCTAGATGACGGCGATTCGAGCCCGCTTCAAGTGTATCATTCAACTATAACACTTGTCACGTCGTCCCAAGGTAGCGGAAAAGCGTTGCGCAATCGATGGCGCAGGCGTCAAATGCCCGACGTTGGACAAAAAGAGGGGGAGGATCATGGTTCAGGCATTCCGCCGGGCGCTGGGCGCGATTCTGGCGTTCGCGGCGATCGGATCGCTCGCATGGGGCGCACCGGCCGCAGCGATGCAGGACACGATCGATCCCAACCGGATCCCCCCGTCGCTCGACCGCACGCGCACCGCGAACGGGCTGGCGCAGACCCCGCCGATGGGCTGGAACAGCTGGAACAAGTTCGCCTGCACGATCAGCGAGAAGACCGTCCGCTCGGTCGCCGACGCGATGGTGACGAGCGGCATGCGCGACGCAGGCTATCGCTATGTCGTGATCGACGATTGCTGGCACGGCGCGCGCGACGCGGACGGCTTCATCACCGCCGACGCGACGAAATTCCCCTCGGGCATCAAGGCGCTGGCCGATTATATCCATGCGAAGGGCCTGAAATTCGGTATTTATTCGGATGCGGGCATGAAGACCTGCGGGGGGCGGCCGGGCAGCCAGGGGCATGAATATCAGGATGCGATCACCTATGCGCGCTGGGGCGTCGACTATCTGAAATATGACTGGTGCTCCACCGGCAGCCGCAACGCCGAGGAAGCCTATGCCCTGATGGCCGATGCGCTGAAGGCGAGCGGGCGCGATATCGTGTTCAGTATCTGCGAATGGGGCCAGAACAAGCCCTGGCTGTGGGGCAGCCGGATCGGCAATCTCTGGCGTACCACCGGCGACATCTGGGACAGCTTCGCGCGCACCGACAAGGCACATTGGTGGGCGCACAATGTGGTCGACATCGTCGACCGGAACGAGCCGCTCTGGCCGTTCGCCGGCCCGGGCCACTGGAACGATCCGGACATGCTCGAGATCGGCAATGGCGGGATGACCGATATCGAATATCGCAGCCATTTCAGCTTGTGGGCGATGATGGCCGCGCCGCTGATGGCCGGCAACGACATCGCGACGATGGGCCCGGAGACGAGCGCGATCCTGCTCAACACGGAGGTGATCGCGATCGACCAGGACCCGCTGGGCGTGCAGGGCCACCGCGTGCGCGACGAGGGCGGCCGGGAGGTCTGGGCGCGGCCGCTGGCCGATGGCGGCCGGGCGGTGCTGCTGTTCAACCGGGGCAGCGCCCCGGCGGCGATCACCGCGACCTGGGCCGAACTGGGCTATCCGAAGGGCTTGACGCTGCAGGCGCGCGACCTCTGGGCGCACAAGCCGCTCGGGCGGGTCGCGGGCAGCTTCTCGGCGACGGTCGCGCCGCACGGGGTAGTGATGGTGCGGCTCGCCCCCTGATCGGGGTCGGCGGACGGATCAGGTGTGCGGCGGCGTCTCGTACTGCATCGCGCCGACGTCATTGCCCTCGGTATCGAGAAAGCGGATCAGCGCGCCGACGGTGGGGATCGCCGTCCTGGCGAAGGTGATCGTGCCGCCATGGGCTTCGACCAGAGCCGCGATCGCATCGACGTCCTCGACCGCGAAAGTCGGCTCGAAGCCGTTCAGGCCGGTACCGCTGCGCGGGGCATGGCGCGCGTGCATCAGCCCCTGGATGCCGGGCGAGGCGGCATCGCCGGTATGGATCAGGTAGAAGCCGGGCGGGCCCCAGGGTTCGAACGCCCAGCCGAACACAGCCTCGTAGAAGGCGCGGGCACGATCCACATCATCGACATGAATGGCGAAGGAGGCGAGGTTGTTTGGCATGGCCGCATCCTAGCGATGCTGGCGCCGGCGCCGCAATAGCGCTATTCTGCCAGTGAATGTCGCAGAAACGGCGCGCGGCGGCGGACGAGGCCTATCTGGTGGTGCGCAGCGCCGCCTATGACCTCGCGCCCGGCCAGGCGATCGGCGAGCATGTCCATGCCTGGCATCAACTGATCCATGCCGGGAGCGGGGTGCTGATGGTGACGACCGGCGACGGATCCTGGGTGGTGCCGCCGAGCTGGGGCGTATGGGTGCCGGCCGGCACGCGCCACGCGATCCGTGCCGCGGGCCGCAGCGCGTTCCGCACTGTCTATGTCGCCCCCCGCAGCGTTCCCGACCTGCCGCCCGCCTGCACCGCGATCACCGTCTCGCCGCTGCTGCGCGAACTGATCCTGCGCGTGGTGGCGATCGGCATGGTCGACCGGCGCGACACGATCGAGTCCGCGCTGGCCATTCTGCTGCTCGACGAATTGCGCCGCTCCCCCGTACCGCCCTTCGGCCTGCCCGAGCCGCGCTCGGCCGCGACCCGTCGGGCGGCGGAGTGGCTGTTCTCGGGCGGGGCGGAGGCGACGATACCTGCCATCGCCCGTGCCGTCGGGCTAAGCGTGCGCGCGCTGGAGCGCCGCTTCGTGGCCGAGACGGGGATGAGCCTGGGGCGCTGGCGCCGGCAGGGGGCGTTGCTCGCCTCGCTCGAGCGGCTCGGCTCGGGCGCGAGCGTCAAGCAGGCAGCGGCGGCGGCGGGCTATGCTACGCCGAGCGCCTTCGTCGCCGCCTTCCGCGCGCTGTTCGGGACCACGCCGGCACGGTACGTCGCGGGCGGGTGAGCCTGGAGCAGCGCGCTCGTGGCCGACCTGACCGTGTCGTAACAGGCGGTATCGGCGCGGCGCCGGAGTCAGCGTGCGGCGGTGCCGTAGTCCGCGATCCGGTCGCGCTGCCAGATGGTGAAGCGCGCGTTCCGCGTCGATCGCATCGCCCGCCGGATCGCCGCCTTGTCGAAGCCGCGCGCGTCGCCGATCCGATCGATCAGGTCCTGCCCGGGTATGACCCCCGTGGGTAGCACGAACAGGATGCGGTCCTCGGCATCGGCGAGCAGCCAGCAGAGATCGGTCGGGAAGGGGCCCGTGTCCCAGGTCTCGACCATCACCTTGGCGACGCGGCCGAGCATGCGGCGGCCCGAGACCTGGTCGACCGGCTGCGGTCGCGCGCGGCGCGTGACGCCCAGGCTCATCCGGTCTCGCATATGATCGAACAGGCTGGACAGTTTCATGGCATTCCCCACTGCCAACCATAAGGTGAGGCAAGTCACGGGGAAAGCGTCAATATCGGTCGTGCCGTCCCGAATCGGCCTGAAACGGGATGCGGCTGAATTGCCGCCGCCGCCAGCGTTCAGCCGGCCTGGGATGGGGGATCGTGGAGCGGGGGCCGCCTCCACACGGTGAAGCGACCATTGCCCCGGGATCGCAGTGCCGCGCGCATGGCCGCCTGATCGAAGCCGCTGCTGTCAGCAACCTTCTCGATGACCGGTTCGCTCAGGATGTCGCCGGTCGGCACGACGAAGACGATATTGTCGTTGGCGTCGAGCAGCAGCCAGCACAGGTGGTGCGGGTATGGCCCCGTATCCCAGGTGTCGATCACGACCTTGGCGATCCTGCCCCGCGCCAGATGTCGGGTCAGCTCATCGCCCCCGCCAGCCCCGGCGGAGCCGAGTCGCGGCATCATCCTGTCGCTCTTCCTGACGCCCAGGAGATGATGGAAGAAGTCCCACAAGGCCATTTCTCTTCTCGCCGCGAGCATAGATGCTGGCCGATCTGCGCCAAGTCGAGACTGGACCGAATCGGTCCGACCGCCTCATTGCGGGCCGATGCGCAGGGCTACGGACATATCCACCCTTCCCGCGGCGCAGCATTTGCGCTATCGGCCCGCGCAACCTTTTCCCTGCAAAGCATCGAGTATCCCAATGAGCCTCCGCAACGTGGCGATCATCGCCCATGTCGATCACGGCAAGACTACCCTGGTCGACCAGCTCTTCCGCCAGTCCGGCACCTTCCGCGACAACCAGCGCGTCGAAGAGCGCGCCATGGATTCGAACGACCTCGAGAAGGAGCGCGGGATCACCATTCTCGCCAAGTGCACCTCCATCGAGTGGGACGATCATCACGGGCACAAGACCCGCATCAACATCGTCGACACGCCCGGCCACGCCGATTTCGGCGGCGAGGTGGAGCGCATCCTGTCGATGGTCGACGGCGTGGTCCTGCTGGTCGACGCGGCCGAGGGCGCGATGCCGCAGACCAAGTTCGTGACCGGCAAGGCGCTGGCGCTTGGCCTCCGCCCGATCGTCGTCGTCAACAAGATCGATCGCAGCGACGCGCGTGCCCAGGAAGTGCTGGACGAGGTGTTCGACCTGTTCGTCTCGCTCGACGCCAATGACGACCAGCTCGACTTCCCGGTGATCTTCGCCTCGGGCCGCAACGGCTATGCGGGCGACAATCCCGACGTGCGCGAGGGGACGCTCGAGCCGCTGTTCAACAAGATCGTCGAGCATGTGCCGGCGCCTTCGGCCGATCCCGACGGCCCGTTCAAGTTCCTCGTCACGCTGCTCGACCGCGACAATTTCCTCGGCCGTATCCTGACCGGCCTGGTCTTCTCCGGCTCGGTGAAGACCAACATGCCGATCCATGCGCTCGATCCGGAGGGCAAGGTGGTCGAAACCGGCCGCGCCTCGAAGATCATGGCGTTCCGCGGACTCGAGCGCGTGCCGGTCGACGAAGCCAATGCCGGCGACATCATCTCGATCGCCGGCCTGACCGTCGCGACCGTCGCCAACACCATCGCCGATCCGTCGGTGAGCGAGCCGCTTCACGCGCAGCCGATCGATCCGCCCACGCTGTCGATGCGCTTCGCGGTGAACGATTCGCCGATGGCGGGCCGCGAGGGCACCAAGGTGACGTCCCGCATGATCCGCGACCGCCTGCTGCGCGAAGCCGAATCGAACGTGGCGATCAAGGTGACCGAATCCGCCGACCGCGACAGCTATGAGGTCGCCGGCCGCGGCGAACTCCAGCTCGGCGTGCTGATCGAGACGATGCGCCGCGAGGGCTTCGAGCTCGGCATCAGCCGTCCGCGCGTGCTGTTCGGCGAGGACGAGAACGGCAACAAGACCGAGCCGTACGAAGTCGTCATCATCGACGTGGACGAGGAATATTCGGGCACGGTCGTCGAGAAGATGAACATCCGCAAGGCCGAGATGACCGACATGCGCCCGTCGGGCGGCGGCAAGACCCGCATCACCTTCAGCGCGCCCTCGCGCGGCATGATCGGCTATCATGGCGAGTTCCTGTCGGACACGCGCGGCACCGGCATCATGAACCGGCTGTTCGAGAAATACGGCCCCCACAAGGGCAAGATTGAAGGCCGCAAGAACGGCGTGCTGATCTCGAACGGTGCGGGCGAGGCCAATGCCTATGCGCTCGGCCCGCTCGAGGAGCGCGGCATCCTGATGGTCGCGCCGCAGGAAGCGCTCTACGAGGGCATGATCGTCGGCGAGAACGCCAAGACGGACGATCTCGAGGTCAACCCGATGAAGGCGAAGCAGCTCACCAACTTCCGCGCCTCGGGCGGCAAGGACGATGCGATCCGCCTGACGCCGCCCTGGCGCCTGACGCTGGAGCAGGCGATCGCCTATATCGACGATGACGAGCTCGTCGAGGTCACGCCCAAGTCGATCCGGCTGCGCAAGCGCTATCTCGATCCGAACGAGCGCAAGAAGGCATCGCGCGCCAAGCAGGCGGCCTGATCACTGGCGCCGAAATGGATGCGCCTGTGCGCATCCAGCGTGGCTGAACTGGTGTAGAATTCCCCCATGGCGACTCGGCCGATCGGCCGGGCCGCGTGGAGGGGAGCGCTGATTGTGCCGAGCATCGTCAAGGCGACCGCGATCGCCAATAACGAGGTAGCGTTTCTGGCGTGGCGAACCGATCCGGGGATCATTCCGGGCTGCCTCGGCTTCAATATCGTCCGCGAGCATCTCGACGCGCAGGACAGGGTCGTCGAGGAGCGTCCGCTCGCTGCCTATGTCGCGTTCAAGGGCCAGTCCAATCCGGGCTGGCAGGCACAGAACACCACGGTCTGGCCGATCCAGAAGTTCAACTGGCGAGACCTGACTCTGCGCCGCCGGCGCAACGCCGAGGAGATGCGCGCGGAGGACGAGCGGGTCCGTTATCGGATTCGTGCGGTCGGCGCATGGCGGGACGGCCTTGAGGAAGTGCAGACCGTGCCCGAAAGCCATTGGGACGCGGCGACGCATGCCGTGGTGCCGCACACCTATCAGGGCCAGCCGATCAAGCTGGGCTACCTGACCGAGGCAGCCCATACCAATATCGTCGACGCCACGCGGCGGCGCGGGCCGTTCATCTCGACCTTTACCAACGGCATCCTGTCGAGCCAGTTTCTGGTCCGGAACCTTGCTGACAAGCACGGCAGGATTCCGCCCGGCCTGCTTGAGCAAAGGCTGCGCGACCCGGCGGACATGCTGCGCCGCTATCTTGCCGGCGACGTGCTGACGACGATCGCCGAATTTCTCGGCCGGGCCGGTGGACGCTTCCACGCCGCCCTCTACGAACTCGAAGACGTGCAACTGGTCGACCTGCTGGTCGCGCACCATGACCGGATCGACCTGATCCTGTCCGACGCCGGCGACCGCGACATCAAGGATCCGGTCGACCGGAAAAAGGTCATCCGCACCGACTATGACACCCGCAACCAGCCCGCGCGCGCTACGCTGCGGGCGCTGGCGAATGCGCCGGGCACCGGCTTCACGCTGCAGGACAGGCTCTTCAACGGGAGCGGGCATATCGGCCACAACAAGTTCGTCATCTGGTCGGACGATGCGGGGACACCCCAGGCGGTGCTGACCGGCTCGACGAACTGGACCTGGAGCGGCGTGTGCGGGCAGAGCAACAATTGCATCGTGATCGAGGACCCGGGCGTCGCGCAGGCGTTCCGCGACTATTGGCAGCGCCTGCACGATCACCCGCTGCCGGTGCCGGCCAGCACGAGCGCGGCAAATCCGGGCGCTGACCAGGGCGACGCGCTGAAGACCGCGGACCGCGTGCCGGTTTCCGGCACGCTCGCCGGCGGCGCGCAGTTCGAAAGCTGGTTCTCGCCCAACATGCCGGGCAAGCAGCAGCCGCCCGCGAAGAAGATCGTGCATCCGCCTGCCGCGCCCCCCGACATGGAGCGCCTGTTCTCGCTGATGCGGCGCGCGCAGGACATCATCCTGTTTGCCGTGTTCCTGCCGTCGGCCGGGGGCGGCAATTCGATCATCTCCCAGGCGATCGATCTCGGCTTTGCCGACAGCGGCCTGAACGTGGTGGGCGCGATATCGGACCCGCTCGCCTGGGGCTACCAGCCGAGCGGCACGGATGCGAGCGGGCGACCGCTCGTCCCGGCATCGCCCTTCATCCTCCAGCAGGGGGGCGTCAACGTCGTGCGGGCGACGGCGCTCACCGATCGGGACATCGGCCGAGCGCTCGGCAATTTCGTCAACAAGGAGATCCTGAGCGCGGGCAAGGCGATCATCCACGACAAGATCCTGGTGATCGACCCGCTCGATCCGGAGAATTGCGTGGTGGCCTTTGGCAGCCACAATATGGGGTACAAGGCGTCCTATTCGAATGACGAGAACCTCGTCATCATCCGCGGCCACGCCGCCCTCGCCCAGGCCTATGCCGCCCATGTGCTCGACGTGTTCGATCACTATCGCTTCCGCGCCGCCGAGGCCGAGAAGACGGCCGAAATGAAGCGGGCGGGGCAGGCCGCTTCAGCGAGCCACAGCGACGGCTTCCTCGATACCAGCGACGCGTGGCAACAGACGACGAACCGACGGCTGACGGACTATTTCGCCCGGTAGCGGGCGGCAGCGCCTCAGGGCGCGCCCTGGCCCATTGCCAGCAGTAGGGCCCATTCGGTGTCCCGCAGCGGCGACACGGAGAGTCGCGACTGGCGCAGCATCTCCATCCCCGCCAGCCCGGGCTCGGCCTTCATCGCCGCCAGCGTGACCGGCCTTGCCAGCGCCGCCACCGGCTTCACGGCGACGGACACCCAGCGCGGCAGATCGCCATCCTGGCGCGCGGTGCGGGTGATCTCCATCACGCCGACCGCTGCCTTGTCCTTGCCGGAATGATAGAAGAGCGCCTGATCGCCGACCTGCATCGCCTTGAGGTGCAGCGCGGCGGCGGGATTGCGCACGCCGGTCCATTCGGTTTCGCGCTCGCGGACCAGATCGTCCCAGCTATAGCTCTCGGGTTCGGACTTCATCAGCCAATATGCCATTCTCGCCTCCGCACGCCGCCCGACTTTACTTTGCAAGGCACCGGTTTCACCCTGTGCCGGAAAGGGGGACGGTGATGGACTATATGCTGTTGCCGCTGCGGCGCTATTTCGATTTTTCCGGGCGATCGCAGCGCAAGGAATATTGGCTGTTCGTCCTGTTCCAGTGGCTGCTGGTCCTGCCCTTGCTCGGCCTGTTCGCGGCGACGGGCGGGGACTTCGCGGCGCTCGCGGCCAGCCCGTTCGCCCTGCAGCGCGGCGGGGCGAACGCGGCCGTGATGGTGACGGGCTGGATCGTCCTGGTCGCGCTGATCATTCCCATGATCGCGGTGCAGGTGCGGCGCCTGCACGACCAGGACCGGAGCGGCTGGTGGATCCTGCTCAGCGTGGTGCCGTTCGGCGAACTGCCGCTTATCGCGATGATGCTGTTCGACGGCACGGTCGGCGGCAACCGGTTCGGCCCCGATCCCAAGCGCCGCGACGCGGTTCATCGCCGGGACTGGCGCGATGCCGCAGTCGATCAGCCCGGTGCGCCGCAGCGACCCGCATTGGGCGGTGGCCAGCCACGCTGAACGCGCGCTAAACGACGCATTCCGAACGGGTTCAGGCCGACTCGGCCAGAGAGTGAAACAAGCTGGCACGCCCCGCGTTTTGACTCCGATGCGGATACGGGCTCGCTGGAACGAGGAGGTTCGAGATGAACAATTTGCTGAAGAAGGCCGGGCTCGGCGTTGCGCTCGCCGCCACTGCGCTGACCGCGGCGGTTCCCGCCGACGCGCAGCGCTATCGCGGCTACTATCACCGCCATGACAGTGCCGGCCCGGCGATCGTCGCGGGCATCGCCGGTCTCGCGATCGGCGCGGCCATCGCGTCGAACAGCCGCGACCGCGACGTCTATTACCGCGAGCGCGGCTATGACCCCTATTATGACGACGGCTATTACCGCAGCCACGGCTATTATCCGAACGACGGCTATTACGCCTATGCCTATCGGCGCCATTATCCGCGCTGCTATGTCGAGCGTCGCTGGGATCCCTATTGGGACCGGCCGGTGCGGGTCGAGGTCTGCCGCTAGGCGCGATCATGACGGCGCGGGAGACGACTCTCGCGCCGTTTTCGCATTCGCTCTCTGGCATCGTGCGCGATTTTGCGTCATGAGCCCAACCCCATGACCGACACACCGCCAGACCGCCTTTCGTCCAACCCGCGCAGCCCTCATTTCGACGAGGCATTGCTCTCGCGCGGGATCGGCATCCGCTTCAAGGGCGCGCAGCGCCATGACGTGGAGGAATATTCGATCTCCGAGGGCTGGATCCGCGTCGCGCTCGGGAAGAAGGTCGATCGCCACGGCCAGCCGCTGACGCTGAAGCTGAGCGGCCCGGTCGAAGCCTGGTTCGAGCATCCCGCGCCCGGCGCTGCCGAAGCGGCGGGCGACGCGGAGGCCTGAGCCTCAGCGCCAGTCGAACGCCGCCTGTGCCGCCGCCGTCAGCGCGGCCATGGCGGTACGATAGGGGTTCGGCCCATGGCTGATCCGGGCGATCCCCGTCGCCGCCACGTCGCGCGTGCCCGGGGCTCCGGGAAAGGCCATGAAGTTGACCGGTAGCGGGACCGCGCGGCAGACCTTTTCCAGCAACGCCAGATCGACCAGCCCGGGCACGAAGAAGCCGCTGGCGCCGGCTTCGGCATAGGCCTGGCCGCGCGCGATCGCCGTATCCGCCATTGCAGCGTCATGCGTCGCGGGGCCATTCTGCAGGAAGATGTCAGTGCGGGCGTTGATGAAGAAGGATGTGCCCGTCGCGGCGCGCATCGCGGCGATTCGCGCCGCCTGCAAGGCGACCGGGTGCAGGCCGTCGCCGCTGACCACGCGATCCTCGAAATTGCAGCCGATCGCGCCGGTCGCGGCCAGCCGGCGGGCATTCGCCGCGAGCGCCTCCGGCTCGACCGCATAGCCGCCCTCGAAGTCGATCGATACCGGCAGGTCGACCGCGCCGGCGATCCGCGTCGCCCCGGCCAGCGCCATTTCGAGCGGCAGGCCCTCGCCATCGCCATAGGCCTGCGCTGCCGCGACCGACCAGCTGCCCGTCGCGATCGCCTTTGCGCCCGCGCTGGCCACCGCCCGCGCGCTGCCGGCATCCCAGGCATTGTACAAGATCACCGGATCGCCCGGTATGTGCAACGCTGCGAAGATCCTGAATTTTTCCTGCATCACCCGCCTCGACCCGCTTGTGTTTTGCCTTATCTGCGACCGAGCAGCCGCCCGGTCAATCGGCGCAGGCGGCCGGGCGTCTCCTGCGGATAGTGCCGGTCATAGTGATCGAACACTGCCGGATCGCGCGCGGCCCAGATCTCCAGCCTGCCGCGCCCCTTCTGCGTGGCACGATCGAAGCTGAGCCTGGCATGGGGGAAACCGCACCAGGCGAGCATCTCGCGTACCACTGTCTCGCCAGTCGGATACCAGGCAAGACCGTCCACGCCCGACATCAGCAGTGCCCTGCTCTCGGGGTTCAGCACCAGCCCGGGCTGTTTCGCCGGAAAGGTCGCCGTGTTGACGATGATCAGTTCCCTGGTCAGGTCGGCCGCGATCTTCAGGCCGGCGACCGGATCGGGCAGATGATAGAGGATGCCGCTGAACAGCGTCACGTCATAGGGCTTCAGCCCCAGCCCGGGTACATCCGCCAGCGCGCACACGCCTGCGTCGATATCGTCGCCCGGCAGGTGCCGCGCCAGGAAATGCGCCTGGCGGATCCAGTGCTCCCGCACGTCGAAACCGAAACACTGCCCGGCACCGAGCCGCCGCGCCGCGAAGAGATAGCCGCCGGCATTGCACGCGCAGTCGAGGAAGGACCGGCCCTGCATCCCCTCCGGAAACAGGGCGGCCACGGTCCGCTGCAGCTTGGCGAAGGGGTCGATGACGCTCGGGGCGCCCAGCGCCGGATCGGGCTCGGCACGAAAGGCCGGGTCGCCGGTGCGGACGCCCGGGGCTACCGCGACGTCATGGTGCCAGGGCCCCAGGCGCCGGATCTCTGCCCCGAGCTGGTCGTTCGTCATCAGGTCGTGTCCCCCTTGGCGCCGCCGCCGGGGACGCCGTCAGGGGTCAATGCACGAAGCGGGCGACCACGTCACGATAGGAGCGCGAGACCTTCACCTGCGCGCCCGAGCCAAGCACCAGGAAACATTCACCATTGGTGTGCGGCTTGACCTCCTTGACGAGGTCGAGATTGACGATGGTCGAGCGATGGACGCGCTGGAAGCGGCGCGGATCGAGCCGCTTCTCGAGATCCTTCATCGTCTCGCGCAGGATCAGCGTGTTGTCCCCGGTATAGATGCACATATAGTCGCCGGCGGCATCGATCCGCTCGATCGTGTCGACATCGACGCGGAAGATCTGGCCGCGATCCTTGATGTTGATCAGCTTCTCGAAGCGGTTGGCCGACACCTGATCGCCGCCATCGGCGAGATTCTCGACCGAATCCGGCGCCACCTCGGCCAGCACTTCCTTCAGCCGGTCGACCTCCTCGATGCCGCGCTTCTCAGCGAGGCGCTGCCGCACGCGATCGAGCGTGTCGGCCAGCCGGCTCTCCTCGACCGGCTTCATCAGATAATCGACCGCCTGTGCCTCGAACGCCTTGAGCGCGTGATCGGAATAGGCGGTGACGAACACGAACAGCGGCGGTTCGACCTCCATCAGGCCCTGGACGACCGAGAAGCCGTCGAAGCCCGGCATCTGGATGTCGAGAAAGACAAGGTCGGGCTTGTGCGTCTTGATGCTGCGGATCGCTTCGCGTCCGTTCTGGCATTTGTCGATGATCTCGACATCCTCGTGCGCGGCGAGGCGGAGTTCGAGGCCCTGGATTGCCAGGGGTTCGTCATCCACCAATATCGTCCGGATCGTCATGATACCTCTCTAACCGGTTCCTCGAGCTGGAACGGAATTTCGATCTCGACCCCGAAGCCCCCCCCGGGAATGGAGCGGGTTTCGAAGCGGTGGTCGGGCCCATAAGCCTGAGCGAGCCGCTCTCTTATATTGGCAAGCCCGACCCCGGTTGAAAGGCTTGGCCGTGCTTTCATTTCATGCAAGCCCGGCCCGGTGTCGGATACGGCGATCTGCACCCGATCCCCGGCGAGCCGCGCGACGACGGCGATTTCGGCGCCTTCCTCCTTCGGCGTGACGGCATATTTGATCGCATTCTCGACCAGCGGCTGGAGCAGCAGCGAGGGCAGGCGGGCCCTGGCGACGCGCGGATCGATCTCGAAGGACGGGCGCAGCCGGTCCTCGAAGCGCATCTTCTCGATCTCGAGATAGAGCTTCAGCGTCTCCACCTCCTGCTCGATCGTGACATGCGCGGTCGGCTCGTTGGCGAGCGTGTAGCGCAGGAAAGAGGAAAGGCGGCTCAGCATCAGGTTCGCGCGCTCGGTCTGCTTGAGCAGCACCAGCGTGGAGATCGAGTTGAGCGTGTTGAACAGGAAATGCGGATTGAGCTGGTAGCGCAGCATGGCGAGCTGCGCCGAGCTGGCCTGGCTGCCCAGCGCGGCGAGCTGATCGCTCTGCTCCTCGACGATCAGGTAGAAATTGATCCCGAAATAGAGCGCCGACCAGCCGGCGAGCACGGTGAAGTTGAGGAAGATCGTGCCCAGCACCAGGCTGAAGTTGAGCCCGGGATTCGCCATCTTGATGAAGGAGAAGGAGAAGGCGTCGAGCACGGCATAGAGCAGCGTGGCCGCCGCCAGCGTGAGGATCGTCAGGATCACCGCGGCGATGCGCGGCTGGCGCCGGTAATAATGATAGAGCGTCGAGAGCAGCAGCGTGATGCAATAGCCGACGATCGATTCGACCAGGACGAGCAGGGTCGCCGTGAGATCGAGCCCGTTCGAGATGCTCGAGACGCTGCGCAGGATCAGATAGCCGGTCCAGCCCGCCGCCTGGAGCCGCCAGAAGGCGCGGCCCTTGTCCTCGAAGAACGGCCGCGTGAAGATCGCGGGCATGGTGAATAACGGCATGGGCCGGGGTCTTAACCCGGCTGGGAGGGATGCGCAAAGTGCGGTA
>CAISGR010000063.1 GCA_903884945.1 uncultured bacterium | reverse complement strand
GGAACAGCGCGGTCACGCCGAGGCTGATGCCGACGCTGACGTCGCCCTTGTCGAAGAAGCTCCAGCGGAAGCCGCTCACGAGATAGACCACCGGGTTGAACAGGCTCACCGTCCGCCACGGCTCGGGCAGCATGTCGATCGAATAGAAGGAGCCGCCGAGGAAGGTCAGCGGCGTGATCAACAGCGCCGGGACGAAGCTCAGTTGCTCGAAGCCCTTGGCCCAGATCCCGATGATGAATCCGAACAGGCTGAAGGTGACGCTGGTCAGCAGCAGGAAGGCGAGCATCGCAAAGGGGTGGACGATGTGCAGCGGCACGAAAAATCCCGCCGTCGCGAGAATGATCAGGCCCAGGATGATCGACTTGGTCGCCGCCGCGCCGACGAACCCGACGACCATCTCCATCGCCGAAACCGGCGCTGACAGCAGCTCGAACATCGTGCCGGTGAACTTGGGAAAATAGATGCCGATCGAGGCGTTGGAGATGCTGTTGGTCAGCAGCGACAACATGATCAGCCCGGGCACGATGAAGCTGCCATAGCCGACGCCGCCGACCTGCTGCATCCGTGGCCCGATCGCACCGCCAAACACGATGAAATAGAGCGAGGTCGTGATTACCGGGGTGACCAGGCTCTGCCAGAAGGTGCGCAGCGCGCGCGCCATTTCGAAGCGGTAGATCGCCCAGACGCCGTGCGCGTTGATCGCCGGAGCGCGGTCCGATGCCGCGCTCATGCCGCCGCCTCCTCGGGCTTGCGTTCGACAAGGTCGACGAAGATATCCTCGAGCGAGCTCTTATGGGTTTCCAGGTCCTTGTACCAGATCCCCAGTTCGCCGAGCTTGCCCAGGAGCGCCGGAATGTGCTCGTCCTCGGCATTGAAGCTGTAGACCAGCGTATTGCCTTCGTCCGCGAGGCTCAGCTTCCAGCTGCCGAGGTCGACGGGGATCGTCGCCATTGGGGCCTGCAGCGCAATCCGCATCTCGCGCTTGCCGAGCCGCTTCATCAACTTGTCCTTGTCCTCAACCAGGATGATACGCCCCTTGTCGATCACGCCCACGCGGTCAGCCATTTCCTCGGCCTCGTCGATATAGTGCGTGGTCAGGATGATCGTCGTCCCCTTGTCGCGCAGCCGGTGGATCAGCTTCCACATGTCACGGCGGAGCGACACGTCGACCCCGGCGGTAGGCTCGTCGAGAAACAGGATCGCGGGCTCATGCGAGAGCGCCTTGGCAATCAGCACCCGGCGCTTCATCCCGCCGGACAATTCGCGAATCTTCGCGTGGCGCTTGTCCCATAGCGACAGGTCGCGCAGCACCTGTTCGATATAGGCTTCGTTCGCCGGCTTGCCGAACAGCCGGCGGCTGAATCGAACCGTTGCGAGCACGGCTTCGAACATGTCGACCGACAATTCCTGCGGAACCAGCCCGATCAGCCGCCGAGCGCTGCGGAAGTCGGTCATCGCGTCATGCCCCAACACCGTCACGCTGCCCGAACTGGGCGTGACGATGCCGCAGATGATGCTGATCAGCGTCGTCTTGCCTGCGCCATTCGGCCCGAGCAGCGCGAAGATCTCACCCTTGGCAATGTCGAGATCGACGGGATCGAGCGCGCGATACCCCGACGCATAGGTCTTGGAGACGCCCTTTACGGACAGGATGGATTGCATGAAGCCCCTTTTCGTTGGGGCTCAGGTAGGAACGCCATCGGGCCGGAACAACCCGCGCTGCGATCAACCCTTGGTGCGCGCCGCTGCGACCGCCTTCTGCAATTCCTCCAGCGGTAGCGCGCTGGAGACGACCCGGTCCCCGATCACCCAGCTCGGCGTTCCCGTCAGGCCCATCTTGCGGGCGAGTTCGAGGTTGGTCGCGATCTCCGCCTGGGCGCGCGGTGCGAATGCATTCGCCCTGGCCATGTCGAGCTTTGCCGCCCTGGCCGCAGCGGCGATACTGGCCGGCGTCAGCCGCCCTCCGGCGTAGAGGGCATCGTGGAATACCTTGAATTTGCCCTGATCGGCGGCAGCAAGGCTGAGTTTCGCGGCGACCATGCTCTCGTCGCTGAGGATCGGCAGCTCGCGGAATACCACCTTCACCTTGGGATCGCTTGCGATCAGCTGGGCGATGGCGGGCAGGCTCGCGCGACAATAGCCGCAATTATAGTCGAAATATTCGACCGCGGTTACGTCCCCCTTCGGATTGCCGGCCCATGCGCTACCGAACGGCTCCAGGATCGCGCCGGCATTGGCGGCAACCACCTTGCCCGCTTCGCTCTGCTGCGCCGCGACCTGGCGCTCCTGCAGCTTCTGCTGCGCTTCGAGCAGGATCTCGGGATGGTCGAGGATATAATCGCGGACCACGGCGACGACCCGCGCCCGGTCAGTATCGGCGAGTGCTCCCGGCACCGCGCGCTGGAACAGCCAGAACGCGCCTGCACCAACCAGCGCGGCGACCAGCGCCAGCGCCGCGAGCGCCAGCGGGTTCTTCGAAAGGCGGTCGATCATCGGCGCTTGTACTTTTTCGGGTTGTCGTCGATTTCATTTTGCGCGGTCATCGCGATGTCCTGCGCGCGGATCCAGTCGCTGCTGTTGGGCGGTAGCCCTTGCAGCGCCCCGCGCGCGCTATAGGCCGCCGTGCGGACATCACCGGTCATACTGGCCTGTTCCGCGGTCGCGAGCAACGCGCGCGGTTCGTCTCCCATCTGCGAATAGGCAGTGCCTAGCTGATACCAGGCGAACGGGTTCTCGTCGTCACGCGCGACTGCCTGACGCAGGACACGAACGGCTTCAGGCAGGTTCGCCTTGTCCTCGGTCGCGATCAGCGCGTGGCCGAAAGTCGTCGCGATCAGGGGGGCATTGCGCGAAAGCTCCGTGGCTTCGCGCAGGGGCGCAAGCGCATCGCGCGGCCGCCCCGCCTCGAGCAGGATCTGGCCCTTGATCTCAAGGAAATAGGGGTCGTGCGGCAATGCCTTCACGAGGGCCTCCGCCTCCGCATCGGCCCTGTCGGGGTAACCGGCCTTGTGCCATGCATAGGCACGGGCATAATGCGCATAGATGGAACGGTCGGTCTCGGGAAAGTCGTTCAGCGTCTGCTTGTAATCAGCCACATAGCCTTCAAGCTTTGCCTTCACCCGCTTGAAGCGATCCTCAAGCGCGGGATCGGTCGGGTTGTTGAACGACGGTGACGCCATCACGTCCGCGGTCAGGTTCGCGATGCGGTCACCACTGAGCGGGTGGCTCTGGGCATAGGGGTCGATATTGGCGAGGCCATAGGCATATTCCTCGCTCTGCAGCTTCTTGAAGAAGGTCAGGAGGCCGCGCCCGCTCACGCCCGACTCGCGCAGGAATTTCGCCCCCGTCGCGTCAGCGGTCGCCTCCTGCACCCGGGTAAAGGCGAGGAACTTGCCCTGCGCGGCGGTCTGGCCGGCGGCCAGAATCCCGGCACCGGCATCGCCGGCGCCCGCCGCGATCGCCGCAATGCCGATCACCATGCTGAGCAGCGTGATCCCGATCGCGGGTCGGACACCTTCGCTCTGCAGCACTACATGACCGTCGGCGATATGACCGAGCTCATGGGCAATCACGCCCTGCACCTGGTTCACATTGTCCGCGGCATGGATCAGTCCGGAATGAATATAGACGGTCTGTCCGCCGACGACGAAAGCATTGATCGAATCGTCGTTGATCAGAACCACCTTGACGGTGTTGGGCGAAAGACCGGCGGCGAGAATCATGGGCCGCGACATGTCGCTGAACAGCGACTCGGTTTCGGCGTCGCGCAGGATCGATTGCGCGGCGGCTGGCTGTGCCCAGAGAAGGATGGAGGCCGCGAATGCCGCGATGAGCCGCTTCATGGCCAACATATCGCCGAGAAATCCCTGACAGGCAATTGGAGTGGCCCGGAGTCGTGCCGGCAACCGGCTGAATGATCGGTGAAGACGGGTGGGTGGAAATCAAAGGGCGGAGGAACTTTCGTTCCCCCGCCCCTTGCATCGATCATTGTCCGAAGGTTCGCTGCCACCATCCCCGGCGCGGCGATCCAGCCTCACCCGGATCCGGGTCGATCTCGCCACTCGCCGCCTCATCCGCGGGTGCCGCGCCGTCTCCGTCAAGCGGGATGGCCGGTGCTTCAGCCTCGACCGCCACCGGTTCTGCCACTGTCTCGGCCACTGGCGCGGCCGCCTTGGCACGGCGCGGGCGCTTCGGCTTGGCGGCTGGCTCTTCGGCTACCGGTTCGGGAGCAGCGACTGCTTCCGGCTCGGGGGGCACGACGATCGCTTCGGCTTCCGCCGCTGCGGCCTTGGACCGGCGGGCACGCTTGGGCTTCGCCGGTGCAGCCTCGGCCTCGGCTTCAGCCGGAACCGCTTCCACCGGTGCTTCAGCAACGACGGGCTCAGGCGTAGCGACGTCATCAGCCTTGCGCGCCCGCGGACGACGGCGCCCCTTTTTGGGTGCTTCAGCCTCGGCTTCTGGCTGCGGCGCTTCTTCGGTTACCGGCGTTTCGACAACCACGTCTCCGTCCACGGCCTCGACCGGGACGTTATCGCCGCCTTCGGCACGATCGCCCTCGCCGCGACGGCCACCGCGACGACCGCGGCGCCCGCGACGACGACGGCCTTCGCCACCTTCGCCCGCCACCGGCTGCTCGCCGGCGAACTCGGACTCACCTTCGACGGCACCATCGGCATCCGCCTCGGCTTCCTCACCCTCGGCACCTTCGGCAGTGTCGGCGTTCTCGGGCGCACCCTCCTCGCCCTCGGGACGATTGCGGCCGCGACGTCCGCGACGGCGGCGGCGACGGCGCGACCCGCCCTCGTCATCGGCCCCACGCTCGGCACGCTCGCGCGGTTCTCTCGGCTCGCGGGGCGCGCGCGCCTCCTCGACCTGCTCCTCGTCCTCGACTTCCTCGATCTCGTCCTCGATTTCCTCGGGTAGATCCTCGTCGAATTCCTCGATCGGCGCCTCGAAGCGCGGCGCGTGCGCCGGCGGCGGTCCGGAGACCTCGACCGACATGCGCGCGCCTTCCTGCTCGCCATCCGGCGTCACCTCGACCGAGACAGCGTAGCGATCCTCGATCTCGGCCAGTTCGCCGCGCTTGCGATTAAGCAGGTAGAAGGCAGCTTCCATGCTCGCTCGCAGCGTGAGGATCGACCCGCGACCGCGCGCGGCCTCGTCCTCGATCAGACGCAGTGCGGACAGTCCGGCCGACGATGCGGTCCGAACGAGCCCGGTACCCTCGCAATGCGGGCACTGGCGGGTCGATGCCTCGAGCACCCCGGTACGCAGGCGCTGGCGGCTCATTTCCATCAGGCCAAAACTGGAGATACGGCCGACCTGGATGCGGGCGCGATCGTTCTTGAGCGCCTCCTTCATCGCCTTCTCGACCTTCCGGACGTTGGATCCGTTGTCCATGTCGATGAAGTCGATGACGACGAGCCCAGCCATGTCGCGCAGCCGCAGCTGACGCGCGATTTCCGCTGCGGCCTCGAGGTTCGTCGCGGTCGCGGTCTGCTCGATATTATGCTCGCGCGTGGACCGGCCCGAGTTGATGTCGATCGAGACAAGCGCCTCGGTCGGGTTGATCACCAGATAGCCACCCGATTTGAGCTGGACGACGGGGTGATACATCGCGGCAAGCTGATCCTCGACATGGCTACGCTGGAACAGCGGCACCGGATCGGAATAGTGCTTCACCTTGCGGGCATGGCTCGGCATCAGGAGCTTCATGAACTCCTTCGCCTGGCGATAGCCTTCCTCGCCCTCGACGATCACCTCGTCGATGTCACGATTGTAGATGTCGCGAATCGCGCGCTTGATGAGATCGCTGTCGCCATAGACGAGGGCCGGTGCCGACGAAGACAGCGTGGTCTCGCGAATGCCGTCCCACAGCCGCGCCAGATAATCGAAGTCGCGCTTGATCTCGACCTTGGTGCGCTGCAGGCCCGCGGTGCGAACGATGCAGCCCATCGACGGCGGCAGCTTGAGATCCGCCATGATCGACTTCAGGCGCTTGCGATCGCCCGCATTCGAGATCTTCCGGCTGATCCCGCCGCCATGCGAGGTGTTGGGCATCAGCACGCAATAGCGGCCGGCCAGCGACAGATAGGTGGTGAGCGCCGCCCCCTTGTTGCCGCGCTCCTCCTTGACGACCTGGACCAGCAACACCTGGCGCCGGCGGATCACGTCCTGAATCTTGTAGCGGCGGCGGAGGTTCATGCGACGCTCGCGCAGGTCGTCGACTGCGTCGTCCGAACCGCCACGCTTGCGCCGGCCACGGCCGCGGCTTTCCTGCTCGCCGGCTACTTCCGGATCGGCACCGCCATCATCCTCGAAACGCTCAACCGATTCCTCATCGGGCTCGAAACCATCCTCGTGATCGTCATGCTCGTCGCCGTGCAGTTCTTCCTCGGCGTCCTGCTGCGCGCGCAGGGCGGCTTCCTCGGCGGCGTGCTCGGCCTCCTCGCGCAGCAGCGCCTCGCGATCCTCCTTCGGGATCTGGTAGTAATCGGGATGGATTTCGGAAAAAGCGAGAAAGCCGTGACGGTTGCCGCCGTAATCGATGAACGCCGCCTGCAGCGACGGCTCGACCCGGGTAACCTTGGCTAGATAGATATTGCCCTTGAGCTGCTTGCGCTCGGCGGACTCGAAATCAAACTCCTCGATCCGGTTCCCTTTGACGACAGCCACCCGGGTTTCTTCCCGGTGGCGTGCGTCGATCAGCATACGCATGGTCATGTAATATTCTCCGGGCGCGCGGTCCGGGGCCTGGCGGCATCCGCCGCGCGCGATTGTGATGCGGCGCCGTGGTGGCGGAATTGCCGCCCTTGTCCGTGCCGCTTGTGGTTTCGAAAAATGCCTCTGCTCGCGATCCACGCCCCGGCATCTGGCCCTGGGCACCCTGCGCGCTCGCGGACCCGCCGGCGTAAACCGGGCGGTGCGAGGGACAAGGGAAATGCATCATGCGAACGTCAACCTGAAGATCCGCCTCCGGCGAAGGCCGGCGCGGTCGTTGGACCGGTCAAGGCGCCAGATGAGACGCTTGCCGGTGCAATTTCATGCGTAGCATTCCAATCGCCACGCAGCAACCGGCACGTTTCTGCCGCCTTGCCGGCAATTTCATGCCGAACGGCCCGTTAACCCCGTCGCTTCACCCTGTTGGAAGGGGCGGACACTTAAGCCCAATTCCGTAATCGAAAACAGGCTGGCGGTCGTGTCACATTCCCGCCAGCCGCAATGACGAAAATGGGACCCCCCGCCCATGCCTTTTCGCTGGACCGTTGCCACACGGGCGCGGCATTACTCTGCCGTGTCCTTCATCCTTGCCCTTCTGGCCTTCTGGCTTGGCGGTTCGCCTGCCTGGGCGGCGACGGTCGAACGAGTCGATATCGGTGCAGACCGGATCGTGATCCGCTTCGACCAGAGCGTGGCCGATGCCTCCAGCTTCGTCCTTGCGTCGCCGCACCGCATCGCCGTCGACGTTGCCGGCGCCTCTCCTGGCGCACCGGTTGACGGCCATGGCATGGTCGCCGCCGTGCGGCAGGGGCATCACGGCATCGACGGCACGCGTATCGTGTTCGATCTGGCCCGGCCCGCGATCGTATCCGAAGGCATGTTCGGCGCCGATGGCCGCGAGTTGACGCTGGAACTCCGCACCGTCGACGATGCCAGCTTCGCCCGCGCCGCCGCGGAGGGCCGGCTGCGTTTCCTCCCGCCCTTCAACATGGGCGCGGTGGTCGAACCGCGCCGCTACGAAGTGTCCATCCCCGTGCCGCCGTCGAGCCGGCATCTCGCACTTCCCCGCGTCTATGGCGACGACAGCAGCCGGCCGCTCGTCGTGATCGACGCCGGCCATGGCGGCGTCGATCCCGGCGCGATCTCGCCGATCGACGGCCGTCGCGAAAAGGACGTGACGCTGAAGATCGCCAAGGCGATCCGCGACGACCTGCTGCGGTCCGGCCGGGTTCGTGTTGCACTGACGCGCGAGGACGATAAATTCCTCGTTCTCCAGGAACGCTACGGCATTGCCCGCAAGCTCAAGGCCGATCTGTTCATCTCGATCCATTGCGACAGCGTCGGCAGTGGCGAAGCCTCCGGCGCGACAGTCTACACCCTGTCCGAAGTCGCCTCCGACAAGGAGTCCGCGCGGCTCGCTGCCCGCGAAAACAAGGCGGACATCATCTCCGGCGTCAATCTCGCCTCGACCTCGGCCGACATCTCGTCGATCCTGATCGATCTGACCCAGCGCGAGACGATGAACAACTCGGCGAGCTTCGCGCGACTGCTCGGCCGCGAGGCCCAGCCGCTCATGCCGGTAAAGGCCAATTTCCACCGCATGGCCTCGCTGGTCGTGCTGAAGGCACCCGACATGCCTTCGATCCTGTTCGAGACGGGCTATATCTCCAATCCGAGGGACGCCGCCTTCATCGATTCCGCCGAAGGTCGCCAGCGCATCGCCGAAAGCGTGCGCCGCGCGGTCGACATCCACTTCGCGCGCCGGCTCGCTTCGACCGGATAGCCAATCCGGGATCGGGCGTACCCGTCCGATCGATCGCCCTGCGATGCGGTCAGCCGAATGATCGCTCAGCAGTGAGGCTGGCAAGCCGCGAGAATCTTGCTAGAGCCTCGGCCCTGTATGGCAACTTCCGACTCAAGCGTGAATTTTCGCCTTCGCCGAGAAGTCGACGGAATCCGTGGTTTGATCGAGCGCGCCTGGGGGCGCTGGTGGGTCAAGGTGCTCGCTGTCCTCGCTGTTCTGGCGGCCGTCGGTTACGCGGTCCTCTGGTCCATCTTCGCCAGCGATCTGCCCTCGGTCGACAAGTTGCGCACCTATGAGCCTCCACTGCCGACCAATGTCCGCGGGGTGGATGGCATGCCGATCCACAGCTATGCGCGCGAACGCCGTGTCGAGCTGAGCTACGAGGAGTATCCGCCCCTGCTGGTCCGGGCCTTCCTGGCGGCGGAAGACAAGACTTTCTTCGAGCATCACGGCGTCGATTATACCGGCCTGGCGGGCGCGGTGATCGACTATGTCAGCAAGGTCGGCACCGGCAAGCGTGCCAAGGGCGGGTCCACGATCACACAACAGGTCGCCAAGAACCTGTTGATCGGCAATGAATATTCGAAGACGCGCAAGATCAAGGAGGCAATCCTCGCCTATCGGATCGAGGACACGCTGACCAAGCAGCAGATCCTGGAGTTGTATCTCAACCAGATCGCGCTCGGCCGGAACGCGTTCGGCGTCGAGGCGGCCAGCTATGCCTATTTCAACAAGGAGCTGAGTCAGCTCGATCTGGCACAGATGGCCTATCTCGCGATCCTGCCCAAAGGCCCATCCAACTACGATCCCTTCCGCAACACCAAGCGGGCGCTCGAGCGGCGCAACTATGTGCTGGGCGAGATGCTCAAGAACGAGTTCATCAACCAGCAGCAGCATGACGCAGCCGTTGCCGAGCCGCTGGGCGCGGTGCCGCGACAGACGCCGAAAACGGAGATCGCCGGCGCAGGCTATTTCGTCGAGGAGGTTCGCCGCCAGCTGATCGACAAGTTCGGCGAGGACGAACGGGCCGGCCCATACAGTGTCTATTCCGGTGGCCTATGGGTACGGACCTCGCTCGATACCAAAATCCAGGCCGATGCGCAGACCGCCTTGCGGGACGGCCTGCTGCGCTTCGATCGTGGTCGCGGCTGGAGCGGCCCGCTGCGCCACGTCGCGATCGAGGGCGACGCCTGGCAACCAGCGCTGCTCAACACCAATATCAGCCTCGACTATGCCGATTGGCGGGCCGCGATCGTCACTGCGATCAGCGGCGACATGGCAACGCTCGGATTCGCTAACGGCGAGACCGGCATGCTGCCGCGCTGGGCCGCACAGATGCCCGTGCGTGGGCAGGGCGGCACCGCCTTCGCCGCGCTGAAGGTTGGCGATATTCTGGCAGTCGCCCCTGAAGGCGGCGCGTTCAGCCTGCGCGCGATTCCGAAAATCTCGGGCGGCTTCGTGGTCGAGGAACCAGCGACTGGCCGGGTGTTCGCCATGCAGGGCGGCTTCGATTCGAGCGTCCAGGCGTTCAACCGTGCGACCCAGGCGATGCGGCAGCCGGGCTCGACGATCAAACCGATCGTCTACGCCGCCGCGCTGGAGGGCGGGATGACGCCGGCCTCGATCATCATCGATGGGCCGTTCTGCGTCTATCAGGGCGCCAAGCTCGGGCAGAAATGCTTCAAGAATTTCGGCGGCGGCGGCTCAGGGCCGCACACGATGCGCTGGGGTGTCGAACAGTCGCGCAACCTGATGACGGTGCGCGCCGCGTCGCAGACCGGCATGGAGCATGTCGTCTCGCTGATGGACCGCATCGGCGTCGGCAAATATCCGCCCTATCTCTCCTTTGCGCTCGGCGCCGGCGAGACGACCGTGTCGCGCATGGTCAATGCCTATGCCATCCTCGCCAACCAGGGCCGCGCCCATCCGGCGACGCTCATCGACTTCGTGCAGGATCGCCACGGCAAGGTCGTCTGGCCGGAGAATTGGCGCCCGTGCGACCGGTGCAACGCGCCGGACTGGAACGGCAAGGCGATGCCCCGGCCCGTAACCCGCGGCAAGCAGGTCGTGGATGCGATGAGCGCCTATCAGATGGTCCATATCGCCGAGGGCGTGATCCAGCGCGGCACCGCGACGGTGCTGCGCGATCTAGACCGGCCGATGTTCGGCAAGACGGGCACCAACTCGGGGCCGACCGACGTGTGGTTCATCGGCGGCACCCCGCAGATGATCGGCGGCGTCTATATCGGCTACGACACGCCCTCGAACCTTGGCGGCTATGCCCAGGGCGGCACGATCGCCGCCCCGATCTTCAAGGAGTTCGCGCTCAAGGCCTATGACGGCATGGAGAAGATCCCGTTCCGCGCACCCGAGGGCATCCGGATGGTCCGGATCGACCGTGCCTCGGGGAAGCCGGTGTTCGGGGCCTGGCCGACGACCGACCCCAAGGCTGCGGTGATCTGGGAAGCGTTCAAGCCCGAAAGCGAACCGCGCCGCGCCGCGCGCCGCGATGACGAGGACGCCGACAAGCCGAAGGAGGCCAAGCCGGTCGAGCGCCAGGAGGCGCCAAAAGACAATGATTTCCTGCAACGCGAAGGCGGTATCTATTAGCGACATCCGGCCTGGGAGACGTGCTTGCAGCGCAGATCCGCACCACCGGATACCCGCACACCACTGAAGACGTTGCGGCTTCGGCCAGACGCGGAAAATGCTCCAGCCGATACCGGCTGCTTGCCAAGGGAGGGCGGAATCTACTAGCCGCCCTATATAGATCGCGCCGGCCCCTGCCGGCATGATGCGAATTACTCCGGAGTTTCACACCATGCGCGCCGAAGCGCAGGCTTATGCCGACACCATCAACGACGCACTCGCCCTGCTTCGCCGCTTCCTCGACTGGGACCGTGCGCTGCGCCGGCTCGACGAACTCAACGCGCGCGTCGAGGATCAGGCGCTGTGGAACGATCCGAAGCTCGCCCAGGCGGTGATGCGGGAACGCCGCCGCCTCGACGAGGCGATCACCGCGACACGCGCGATCCAGACCGAACTTTCTGACACAGCCGAGCTGATCGAGATGGCCGAGGCTGAGGGCGACGAGGAGATGGCGTCCGAAGGCACCAAGAGCCTCGCCGAGCTCGCTGCACGCGCCGAGCGGGACAAGATCCAGGCGCTGCTCGCCGGCGAGGCCGACGGCAATGATACCTATATCGAGGTGAATGCGGGCGCCGGCGGCACCGAGAGTCAGGACTGGGCCGGGATGCTCCAGCGCATGTACACACGCTGGGCCGAGCGGCATGGCATGAAGGTCGAGCTGGTCGACCAGCACTCGGGAGAGCAGGCGGGCATCAAGTCTGCCACGCTGCTCATCAAGGGCGAGAACGCCTATGGCTATGCCAAGACGGAAAGCGGCGTCCATCGCCTCGTCCGCATCAGCCCCTACGACAGCGCCGCACGCCGTCATACCAGCTTTGCCAGCATCTGGGTCTATCCGGTCATCGACGAGAATATCGAGGTCGAGATCAACGAGAGCGAACTGCGCATCGATACCTACCGCGCCTCCGGCGCAGGCGGGCAGCACATCAACACGACCGATTCGGCGGTGCGCATCACGCACATCCCGACCGGCATCGTCGTGCAGTGCCAGAACCAGCGCAGCCAGCACAAGAACAAGGCGGAGGCCTATAATCAGCTCCGCGCCAAGCTGTACGAGCGCGAGCTGCAGATCCGCGAAGCCGCGGCCAATGCCGAGAATGCCAGCAAGACCGATATCGGCTGGGGCCACCAGATCCGCTCTTATGTCCTCCAACCCTATCAGCTGGTGAAGGACCTGCGGACGGGCGTGACCTCGACCAGTCCTTCCGACGTATTGGACGGCGATCTCGACGCCTTTATGGCGGCGGCACTTTCGCAACGCGTGACGGGCGAAACGGTCGAGGTGGAGGACGTGGAGTGAAGCGAGGCGCGGTTCTGCTGGCCGGAGCGCTGTTGCTCGCCGGTTGCGATTCCGCGCCGCGCGTCGATGACGGGCAGGACAAGGCGGGCCCCTTCCCCGCCGCGGATCGACCGATCGCCCACATCATCTCATCCCGCTGGTCCACCGAGGAGGCGCGTGACCGACTGAACGAAGCAGCCGAAGTGATGAACGGCGCTGGCATCAAGCCCGGCATGACCGTCGCGGATATCGGCGCCGGCGAGGGCTATTACACGATCCGCCTCGGCGAACGCGTCGGCGCAAAGGGCCGCGTGGTCGCCGAGGATATCGTTCCCACCGTCACCGATGCGCTGAGTCAGCGCGTCCTGCGCGAGCGCAATCTGGGCAACATCTTCGTCCAGCTCGGCCTGCCCGCCAACCCCAAGCTTCCCGATAACAGCTTCGATCGGGTGCTGATGGTCCACATGTATCATGAGGTGGATCAGCCCTATGAATTCCTGTGGCGCATGCGCCCGTCGCTGAAGCGTGACGGGCTGGTCGTGGTGGTCGATGCCAATCGACCGACCCAGAACCATGGCACCCCCCCAGCCCTGCTCAAATGCGAGTTCGCAGCAGTCGGCTATACACTGGTCGGCATGCACGACATGCCTTCCGCCGGGGGATATCTCGCGACGTTCCGCGTGGCGGGCCTGCGACCCGAGCCGCGCGCCATCAGGCCGTGCAAGCTCGTTGGCTGAAGCACCGGAACCGCGACGGGACTCGCAGGACTGAGCTGGGCGTCTCGGCACGGCAGCGCATGGCACGACTTTTTTTCGATATCAGCGGTGGAAAAATGTCGCCCCAGCTCGCCCTGACACCCTGACCGCGCAGCATTGCACTACCGGAAAGGAGGGATCGGGGCGCCGCTCCAGGCCAGCCTCAATAATATTCACGCGCACGATAGTGAGCGTTGACAGCAAGCGTTTCGGGGTGCAGCTTGGGTCCACGGTCGCCGCCGTTAACGAGCGGCGTCGTTGGGAGAGAAAAACATGAGGGCAATGCTTTTCGCGTCGGCCAGCGCCGCCGCGCTGGTCGCCATACCCGCCGCCGCACAGGCACAGTCGGCACCGCCGACGGGCGATACCCGGAACGACACGCAACAATCCGAGCCGGGCCAGCCGGGCGCTGCCGGTACCAACGACATCATCGTGACGGCGACGCGACGCAGCGAGCGGGTCCAGGACGTTCCGCTAAGCGTCACCGCGTTTTCGCAAAAGGATCTGACGACCAAGGGGATCGTCGGCTTCGAAGGTCTTGCTCGTGAGACGCCCGGCATCGTGCTCAACAAGCCGAGCGCCAATTTCAACAATTTCACCGCGCGCGGCATCGCCACCAACGGCTATGGCGCGAACCTGCAGAGCACCGTCGCCGTCTATATCGACGAACTGCCGATCTCGACGATCGGCAACACCACCGTGCTCGACCCCAATCTGTACGACGTCGAGCGCGTCGAGTTCCTCCGCGGGCCGCAGGGCACCCTGTTCGGGTCGGGATCGCTGTCCGGCGCGCTGCGCATCCTGACCAGGGCGCCGGATCTTACGCGGGTAGCCGCGTCCGGTCTGGTCGATGTCGGCCTGACCGGCTCGGACTCGGTGCGCCAGCGCTACGACGCCATGCTCAATCTACCGATCGTCAACGACAAGTTGGGCCTGCGCGTGGTCGGCTTCTACCGGCACGAGGACGGCTATGTCGACAATGTCGGCACCGGCGTTCACAATGCGAATACGCTGGTCGATTGGGGTGGCCGCGCCTCGTTGCTGTTCAAACCCACCGATCGTCTGTCAGTCCGGCTGCTCGCCTCCTACGAGAACAGCAATCCCAAGGATTCCTCGCTCATCAGCCCGTCGCTGGGCCGCAACAAGCGCATCTCGGACCGGCCGGACCTCTTCGTCGGCAAGCTGACCAACTATAACGCCACGATCGACTACCAGTTCGACGGTGCGCACTTCACCAGTTCGTCGACCTATTCGCGCTTCGACCAGCTCTTCCATGTCGATCTGGCCGGAACCTTCGGACAGGCGATCGCCTTTGGGCTCGATGCCAATGGCTATCAGAAGACCTTTGTCGAGGAAGCGCGGCTCGCCTCGGATCCCGGCGGCAAGTTCGACTGGACGATCGGCGGCTTCTACCTCGGCCGGCGCCTCGACGTGGACTATTTCTACCGGTCTTCGCCCGCCTATCTCGCCGCGCATGGCATCACCGGCCTGCCGGACGAATATTATCAGCGGCTCTATACCCATATCAATTCGCACGAGCTGGCCGGCTTTGGCGAGCTCACTTATCATTTCACGAACCGATTCTGGGTGACGGGTGGCATGCGCTATGGCCGCACCGATGCGCAGGGCTTCACCGAGGCGGGCGGCTATAGCAGTGCCTATCTCACCTACGCGATCTACGGCATCTCGGGCCCGCTGACACTGACGCCGTATCTCGCCGCGACCGGCGTCAAGGCACAGGCGAGCCGGCCTTCGTTCAAGGTAAGCGCCTCGTTCAAGCCGATGCCCTCGCTCACCACCTACGCCACGCTGTCGACCGGCTTTCGTACTCCTGTCGTCAATGCGCTTGCCGGTTACAAGAGCGTGGTCAATCCGAACGACCTGACCATCCCCTACGGCGCCTCGTCGGACAATCTCAAAAACTATGAGGTCGGCGCGAAGGGCCGCTGGCTCAATGGCCGACTCAGCGTGAACCTGGCGCTCTACGTGATCGACTGGAGCAACATCCAGGTCCAGGCGAATCGCGTGTCCGATTCGGTACAGTTCGCCACCAATATCGGCGGCGCGACCAGCAAGGGCATCGAGTTCGAGATCCTGGCCGTTCCGACGACCGGCCTGACTGTCGGACTCAACGGATCGTTCAACGACGCCAAGGTAACGAGGCTATCCGCCAGCGAGGCAGCAATCTCGGGCGCCGTGCTCGGCGCGCGCCTCGCATCCCCGCATTTCCAAGGGTCGACCTATATCAATTACGCTTTCGACCTGTCGGCGCACGCCAAGGCCAATGTCGCGGTTTCCGCCCAGCATGTCGGGTCTTTCCCCGGTTCCTTCCCGCGCGTTCCGGGTTCACCCTCGGTGACCAGCCCGACCTATGGCTTCACCGACGCCTATAGTAATGTGAGCATGACGGCCGGCGTGGCAATCGATCGGCTGACGCTCGCCGCCTATGTCGAGAATCTCTTCGACGACCACTCCATCGTCTATGTCCACCCGGAAGCCTTCCTTGCCAGCCGCTACAGCACGATGCGGCCGCGTACGGCCGGCATTCGCCTTGGCTATGAATTCTAAGTGATGGACATCGACAACCGGCGGCTGTCGTCGCCCGATCGGGTCGGAGGCCCGGGCACGCGGGCCTGGGTCGCCCTTGCGATCCTGTGCTTCGTCTATGTGCTGAACTTCCTGGACCGGCAGCTGTTGTCCATCCTGGCCAAGCCCATCCAGGACGATCTGGGGGTGACGGACGGGCAACTCGGCATGATCACCGGCCTTTATTTCGCGCTCTTCTATTGCCTTATCTCGATCCCCGTCGGCTGGTTCGCCGACAGGACAAACCGGGTGCGCGTGCTGTCGCTGGCCTGCGCCTTGTGGAGCGCGGCCACCATCGCATGCGGCTTTGCCGCCAGCTATCCGCAACTGGTGATCGCGCGCATGTCAGTCGGCATCGGGGAGGCGGGCGGCGTGCCACCCTCCTATGCCATCATCTCGGATCTGTTTCCTCCAGGGAAGCGCGGCACGGCGCTCGGGCTCTACAATCTGGGGCCGCCGCTCGGCCAGGCAATGGGCGTCGCCTTCGGCGCCTCGATCGCCGCCGCCTATAGCTGGCGGGACGCCTTTCTGTCGCTCGGCGCGGTCGGCCTCGGCGCCGCACTGATCGTCTTCCTCTTCGTTCGTGAGCCAGCGCGGGGCGGTCTCGATACCGCGCGTCCCGTGCTCGAGCCCGTCCGCGCGACCGCGTCAGAAGGTTTCCTGGCGACGTGCCGCATGTTCTTTTCCCGACCGGTCCTGCTGCTCGTGGCGCTGGCCAGTGGTGCCACTCAGTTCGTCACCTATGCGGTGCTCAATTTCACCACGCTCTTCCTGATGCGGGAAAAGGGCATGACGCTGAGCGAGATTGCGATCTATTACGCGCTGTTGATCGGCATAGCGGTCAGCGCCGGCATCTATACCTCGGGGCGCCTGATCGATTGGCTCGCGCCGCGCTCGAAGACGGCCTATGCCTATGTCCCGGCGCTGGCACTGGCGCTGGCCATCCCCTTCTTCATCGGCTTCGTACGCGCACCAGCCTGGCCGGTCGCCATGGTGTTCCTGGCTGTCCCGACCTTCCTCAACTATTTCTATCTCTCCCCAGCCGTTGCCCTGGTGCAGGAAGAGGTGCAGCCGCACCAGCGTGTGCTCTCGGGCGCGCTGCTGCTGCTGGTGATGAACCTGATCGGCCTGGGCCTGGGGCCGACCTTCCTCGGTGCGGTCAGCGACCATTTCCGAATCAGCCACCCGCACAATTCGCTGCAGCTGGCCTTCTACACCCTCATTCCCTTCTACGTCGTGGCGGTGCTGCTCTTCCTGGCGCTGGTCCGCGCGTTGCGGCGGGAAGAAGCACGAAGCGGAGTTGCCCTGTGATACCCCTGTTTCCCCGCGCCTTCGCCCTGGTTCTGGCCGCCTTGCCGGCGGTGCCTGCGGCCGCTCAAACCGCCCCTGTCGTCTCCGCTCCTGTCGTGCACGCGCCGGCCGGCACGGTGCGCGGCGAGGCCCGGAACGGCCTGAACATCTTCAAGGGGCTGCCCTATGCCCGCCCGCCCGTCGGCTGGCGGCGGTGGAAGCCGCCGGTCGCACTGCCGGCCTGGAAGGGTGAACGCGACGCGACCCGTTTCGGCCCCGCCTGCTATCAGCCCAACTCGCGGCCCGGCAGCATCTATGCCGATGATCCCGCCGCGATGAGCGAGGATTGTCTGTCGCTCAATATCTGGACGCCGGCCGGGGCGAACAAGGCGCCGGTGCTGGTCTGGATCCACGGCGGGTCGCTGCTCACCGGATCGAACAGCGAGACGGTTTATGACGGCGCCGGCCTCGCCGGACGCGGGCTGGTCGTCGTGTCGATCAATTACCGGCTCGGTGTGCTGGGCTATCTTGCGCATCCTGCTCTCAGCAAGGAATCGACGCAGGGCATCTCGGGCAATTATGGCCTGCTCGACCAGATCGCCGCACTGACCTGGGTGAAGGACAATATCGCGGCGTTTGGCGGTGATCCGGCCAACGTCACCGTCGCGGGGGAATCCGCCGGTGGACTCAGCGTGATGTACCTGATGGCATCGCCGCCGGCACGCGGGCTGTTCGCCAAGGCGATCGCGCAAAGCGCCTATATGATCTCCACTCCGGAACTGCGCAGCAGCCGCTATGGCGACATCCCCGCCGAGGCGATCGGATCCTGGCTCACCGTCAAACTCGGCGCCAGCGACATTGCGGGCCTGCGCGCGATGGAGCCTGGCGCCATCACCAACGCGGCCGCGCAAGCTGGCTATACGCCGTTCGGGACGATCGACGGCCGCGTCCTGCCCGAACAGCTCGCGACCATCTTCGATCGCGGAGAGCAGGCAAAGGTGCCGCTGCTCGTTGGCTTCAACAGCGGCGAGATTCGCTCGCTGCGCTTCCTCGCGCCGCCGCCACCCGCCGATTCCGCTGCCTACACGCAGCAGATCCGCGATCGTTACGCCGATCTGGCCGATGCCTATCTGCGGCTCTATCCGGCGACCGATCTGGCCGAAAGCATCCTGATGGCACCCCGCGACGCGATCTACGGCTGGACCGCGGAACGGCTCGCCGCCAAACAGACGGCAGCGGGTGCGCCGGCCTTCCTCTACTTTTTCGACCATGGCTATCCTGCCGCGGAAGCGCTTGGCCTTCATGCCTTCCATGCCAGCGAAATCCCCTATGTCTTCGGCACGGCGGACCGGACGCCGCCCCAGTGGCCCAAGATCCCGGGCGCACCGGCAGAGGCTGCGCTTTCGGACGCAATGTCCGGCTATTGGGCCGCGTTTGCCCGTGACGGGACGCCAAGCGCCGCGCAGCAGCCGACATGGCAGCCCTATGGCACCGGCCGAGCCTATATGGCCTTTGCTGATATCCCGCGGCCCGGCACGAATCTCCTGCCCGGAATGTACATCTTCAACGAACAGGTCGTGTGCCGACGTCGCGCAAAGGGAGGAATTCCCTGGAACTGGAACATCGGCATCGTCTCACCGCCGCTCCCTGCCGGAGCGCCCGGATGCCGATAACCGACGGCCGCATGCAATCCTTTGCCCTGACGCTCGACAAGTTCCTGGACCACGCCGCCAAATGGCACCCGCACGCCGAGGTGGTGACGGCACGCCAGGATGGCGGGCGCGACCGCGCCGGCTATGCCGATCTTCGGCAGCGGAGCCAGCGCATCTCGGCGGTGCTCCAGGGCTTCGGCACCGGGCCGGGCGATCGAGTCGCCACGCTGGCGTGGAACACGCAGGCGCATGTCGAGGTCTGGTATGCCATCATGGGCATGGGGGCGGTCTGCCACACGCTCAACCCGCGCCTGACCGCAGCACAACTCGCCTCGATGGTCACTCAGTCGGCGGCGCGGATCCTCGTTGTCAGCGCTGATCTCGCGCCGCTCGCGCGGGACATCGCCGATCGCGTGTCCGGCATCGAGCGCGTGCTCGTCATCGACCTGCCGGAAGCCCCCTCGCCCGTTGAATCGGGCACGGGCCCCGTCATGGCGCTCGAGCCGCTGATCGACGGAGCGGCAGGCGGCTTCGCCTGGGGCGCCTTCGACGAGACGACACCGTCGGGCCTGTGCTTCACCTCCGGCACCACCGGCGCTCCCAAGGGTGTCACCTACACCCATCGATCCAGCTTTCTGCACACGCTACGACTGTTGCAGGTGGACGTGATGGCGATCTCCGGGGCCGACAGCGTTCTCGTCGTCGTCCCGATGTTCCACGCCAATGCCTGGGGCCTTCCCTTCGCGGTGCCCGCGGTGGGGGCGAAGCTGGTGCTGCCCGGACGCCACGCAGACGGCGCCAGCCTGGCCCGGCTCATCGCGGCGGAGGAGGTGACGATCGCGGTGGGTGTCCCGACAGTCTGGCTCGGCCTTGTCGAACATCTCGAAGCGAGCGGGGGCGATCTGCCGAGCCTCCGGCGGATCATCGTGGGAGGGGCTCCGCTGGCCCCGGCCCTGATGGAACGCATCGAGCGCCGGCTGGGCGTGACGGTGCAGACCAGTTGGGGCATGACAGAATTGTCCCCCTCCGGAACGGTATCGCCGGTCAGCGATCCCGCACGATCGGCGGCAGTCTCGGGCCGCCCCGCCGTCGGGGTCGACCTTTTGCTCACCGATGCGGACGGTCGGGCGCTCGCCCAGCAACGCGACGTGGAGGGGCATCTTCGCGTTCGCGGTGCCGCGGTGATCGATCGCTATTTCGGCGATGATCAGGCGGCTACGGACGCAGAGGGCTGGTTCCCGACAGGTGACCTAGCCCGGATCGACGGGCGGGGGAATCTCACCATTACCGGCCGCGCCAAGGATCTGATCAAGTCCGGCGGCGAATGGATCAATCCGGCTGAGATCGAGGCCGTAGTGGGCGCAATTCCCGAGGTCTCGCTCGCGGCAGTGGTCGGCCGCTCGGACCCCAAATGGGGCGAGCGCCCGATCCTGCTCGTCGAACTCCGGGCCGAGCAGGCGATCAGTGACGCAGCGTTGCTGGCGCCGCTGCACGGAAGGGTCGCCCCCTGGTGGATTCCCGACGCGATCATCCGCCTCTCCCACATGCCGCTGGCGTCCACCGGCAAGATCGACAAGATGCGGCTACGCGCTGAATATGGCGGTTGAGCAGGATGCGTGAAGCGCTCAACATTGCCGAAGATGACACGGAAAGGCTGCTGGTGCCCAAAGACGTTACGCCTCGCCGACGCTCCACCAAGGCGGAGCAGCGCGCTGAGATGATGGAACAGATACTCGACGCCGCCGAACATCTCTTTTCGAAGCACGGCCTGTACGGGGTAACGCTGAAGGATGTGGCCGGGCGCGTCGGAGTCCACCACACGCTGCTCAACTATTATTTCGAGGATAAGAAGAAACTGTTCGACGCAGTTTTCGCCCGGCGCGCAGTGGTCACCAGCGAACGCCGAATGAAGGCGCTCAACGAATATGAGGCGGCCACCGCTGGCAAGCCGACGGTCGAGGGCGCCCTGCGCGCTTTTCTCGACACCGATCTCGATCTCTATATCGAGGGCGGCGAAGGCTGGAAAAATTATGCCGCCCTCGGCGCGCAGGTCGCCAACGCCCCTGAATGGGGCGCCGAGCTGATGGACGAGCATTTCGATCCGGTCGTGCTGCGCCTGATCGACCTGCTCAAAAAAGCACTGCCCGATTGCTCCGCGGAGGACATCTTCTGGGGCTATCACTTCGTAACGGGCGCGCTGATGCTGACCCTGGCGCGCACGGGGCGGATCGACAAGCTTTCTGGCGGGCTCTGCAAATCGGAGGATTTCGTCGCGGTGAAGGAGCGTATGGCGACATTCATGGCCGCCGGGTTTCTTGCCGTCTGCCGGGAACACGCCACCCGCGCCCGACCCTGACCTGACGGGATTGCGATCAAGAGCTCCCAGCGCTACCAATATTAACTAACTAGCGAGCGAATAAGAGCATGAATCCACAGCGGATCGATCCAGAGGAGAATGACCAGATGCCACTCGAGGGGCGGGTTGCGATCGTCACGGGCGCCGGAGGCGGGCTGGGCCGCGCCCACGCGCTGTATCTCGCGCGCAAGGGCGCGCGGGTCGTGATCAACGATCTCGGGCAGGAGGCGGCCGATCGCGTCGCCGCGGAAATAGCAGCGGCGGGGGGCGAAGCGCTTGCCTTCACGGCATCGGTTACCGATGAGAATGGCGTCGCCGACATGGTTCGCCAGACGATGGATCGATGGGGCCAGATCGACATCCTGGTCAATAACGCCGGCGTGCTCCGCGACCGGAGCTTTGCGAAAATGAGCCTCGACGACTTCCGATTGGTGATCGACGTTCACCTGATGGGCGCGGCAGTCTGTTCCAAGGCGGTGTGGGAAATCATGCGGGAGCAGCGCTACGGCCGGATCGTCATGACGACCTCCTCGTCGGGCCTTTACGGCAATTTCGGTCAGGCGAATTACGGCGCTGCCAAGATGGCGCTGGTCGGCCTCATGCAAACGCTCGCCCTTGAGGGGGAGAAATATGGCATCCGGGTCAACTGCCTCGCCCCGACCGCCGCGACGCAGATGACACACGGCGTGCTTTCCGACACCAGCCTCGACCTGCTCGACCCAGCCTTGGTGAGCCCCGCCTTGCTTACCCTGGCCGGGGAGGAAGCGCCGACCCGCGCGATCCTGTGTGCCGGCGCCGGTCACTTCGCGCGCGCGCACATCACGCTCACCACGGGCTGCCATATCGGGTCCGGCGAGGACGCCGGCGAACAGGGGATCCGCCGGTGGGAAGAGATATCGGACCGCTCAGCCGAGATCGTGCCCGCCTATGGCTTCACCCAGGCCGAGCGGGAACTGGCCAGCGCGGGGATGGTCGCACCGGTGATGGCCGCGCAGCACTGAGACAAAGGCGTGAGCGGGTGATCGCCATCCGCTTCGCCATAAAGTCGACGAGGCGGCAAATGGCTGCCGGGCCTTTGCCTCACGCCCCCTTTGCGCACCGTCCTGCCCGCGCTATCCCGATGCCATGCAACCCTATCTCGATCTCATGCGCCATGTGCTCGCCTCGGGCGCCGAACAGATGGACCGCACCGGCACCGGCACCCTGTCGGTGTTCGGCCACCAGATGCGATTCGATCTGGCGCAGGGCTTTCCCGTCCTGACCACCAAGAAGCTGCATCTGCGCTCGATCATCGTCGAGTTGCTCTGGTTCCTCCGCGGCGACACCAATGTCCAGTGGCTGCGGGATCGCAAGGTGACCATCTGGGACGAGTGGGCCGACGAGACGGGCGAACTCGGCCCGGTTTATGGCAAGCAATGGCGGGACTGGGAGACCGCGGACGGCCGCCATATCGATCAGATCGCCGGTCTGATCGATCAGATCAGGAACAATCCCGCCTCGCGTCGCCAGATCGTCAGCGCATGGAACCCGGGCGACCTCCATGCCATGGCGCTCGCGCCCTGCCACTGCCTGTTCCAGACCCATGTCGCCAATGGCAAGCTCAGCCTGCAACTCTATCAGCGCTCGGCGGATATCTTCCTCGGCGTGCCGTTCAACATCGCGAGCTATGCGCTGCTGACGCATATCCTCGCGCAGCAATGCGACCTGGAAGTGGGCGACTTCATCTGGACGGGCGGCGATTGCCACCTCTATTCGAACCACCTCGACCAGGCGCAAGAGCAGCTCACGCGCGCGCCCGGGCCGCTACCCCGTCTCGAAATCCTGCGTAGGCCGGCGACGATCCAAGGCTATGACTATGAGGATTTCCGCCTGATCGGCTACGAGGCGCAAGCCCATATCAAAGCGCCGGTTGCGGTCTGACGGCCATTTTCTGTTCCAGTTCCAGGCGGACGAACTCCGCCGGATGGATCATCTGCACCGCAATCCGAACCCGCAGGATACCGTTCAGGATATCGAGGCCATTCATCGTCGCCTCGCGTCCGCAACTGACGATGAACGCGTCCGACGCTTTGGCGCCCAGAAGCGCCCCGCCCGCCCACAAATCGGTCAGGAATGCCGAAACCATCGCAGTAACGGCGGCCCAGGTCGGTGCATCGTTGTTCGCAAAGGCGAACTGCGCCAGTGCGGTCTTGATCGACTGCTCGATATAGATAAGCGTCCGCCGAACCTGGACGTAGCGGAAATCCTCACTGCCGCCATCGAAGGTCCGCGCGCCCCACACGACGACGCCGCGATCGGGAAAGGCGCGTACCGCATTCACGGCCACACCATCGAAGGGAATGTTCATCCCGCCCTGCTCCGCATCGCCGATCGCGATCACGACCCCTTCGATCATTTCCAGCGGGCGATCGACCGGTGCCGACCAGACACCGTTGAGATTGTCGCTCGCGGCATAGGTCCCGGCGATGACCGGTGAAGCGGGCATCCGCCGCCGGCCACCGGCTGCTGTGGTGACCAGATAGGGGAAATAGGCTGCGCCATAGCTCTTCGCGGCGCCCGCCGGCTCGATGCCCTTGCGAAAGCGCTCGATGACGGCCGCAATCCGGTCCGGCGCATCATTTGCGGGGTCGCCGCCGCCGGGAACGTCGACGATGGCGAAGCGATCGCCCAGCCGGGCGGCTTGCCAAATCATCGAGCAGGCAAACTCGAGATAATCACTCTCGACCATCGCCAGCGCGTCCGGCGCCAGCAGCAAGGTGGGGCCTGACTGCATCCTCGTCGCCCTCAGGCCCGCCTGCAACCGATCGGGACGCAGGCCCGCCCCGCCTTCCAGATCAGCGGCAAAGTCTGCAAAGCTGCCAACGGAAACGATGTAGCATCGCATCCCGCCATTGGCGAAGAACAGTTCGAGGCTTTCATACAGGATCGGCGTCATCCCGGCAGGATCGCCGTCAGCCCGCGCGCCGAACCGCCCCTCGAATTGCGCAACCGAGTCGATTCCGATCGCCAGGTTGGCGATCGGTCGGCTCGCTGTCTCAGGAACCTTCTCGGTATAGCCGATAAAGACGGGGATCGAGGTGGCTACGCCGGCGACGGCCGTCGGGAGCGCCCGAAGGTCGCTGACATAGACGCCAGGGGTCCGCCGCTGCTTCGCACTCATCTCAACTCTCCCATGCGAAACAAGGCTATCAGGCTGCTTCGCCTGCGCAAACGAAGGATGCCCCCAAGCTGGACCAAGTGGTTCGATCGGGCGCTGGGCCTCGATTAAGCCCGCGTTCAGCCGAATGATTACATGTGTAATCGACACAAGCGAGGGAGAAGCGCGATGCGGGAAGTCAGGCTGACGGTGATCACGGCGACATTGGCGGCAGCGCTGCTGCAGGTGCTGGCACAGATTCAACCAGTCCAGGCGCAGCCGGGGATCGAACGAAAAGCGAAGGCGAAACTCGTGTGCACCTGCAGCCCTTCCGCAATCCTTTCATGACGACTCAAGGGGATTGGCAGGATGCGCGCGCGCAGCGCATAAGCGCGCCGTGCCCGCGCCCCATATCACTCTGCACCTCGCCCGCGCCGACAATGGCGTGATCGGCCGCGATGGCGGGCTGCCGTGGCGCCTGCCGGCCGATCTGAAGCGCTTCAAGGCACAGACCATGGGCAAGCCGATGATCATGGGCCGCAAGACCTTCGATAGCTTTCCCGCGCCGCTGCCCGGGCGCCGCCATATCGTCCTGAGCCGCGACGCAGGCTGGCGCGCGGAGGACGCAGAGACGGCGCATTCCGTCGACGAGGCTATCGCCCTCGCCGCCGCACGCGAGATCGCAGTGATCGGGGGTGCCGAGATTTTCGCCCTGTTCCTTGCGCACGCGGACCGCATCGAATTGACCGAGGTGCATGCCGCGCCCGCGGGAGACGCCGTCGTCCCGGCCTTTGCCGGATGGCGCGAGATTGCCCGTGAGGATCATCCCGCGGAAAATGAGCGCCCTGCCTACAGCTTCGTGACGCTCGCCCGGGGTTAGGACATTCGGCAACCCGGGCTTGTCCCGGGCTCCATGGTCCCGCATAAATCCGCCAACTGGACTCTCGGCGCCGCGGATGCCGAAAGAGGTCCGGCATGACGGTGGGGGATAGACGATGCGTACTTGGCTCTGGCGGCTTCTCGCCCTGCTCCTGATCGTCGCAATCGCCTTCTTTCTCTTCGCCCCGGCCATCGTCGAGAAGTCGATGAACAAGGTCGACCCTGTCCCCCTGAAAATCACGCCGCGCGCGAGGGCGCTGCACGCGGCGCTCCAGATCGCGGACATGCATGCCGATACCCTGTTGTGGAAGCGCAGCCTGCTTGACCGATCGACCCGCGGCCAGGTCGATCTGCCGCGCCTGCTTGCGGGCAATTATGCGCTGCAGGTCTTCTCGTCAGTGACCAAGACGCCGAAGGGCCAGAATTACGAGGCCAATTCGGCCGACACCGACAATATCACGACATTGGCGATCGCCGATCTCCAGCCGCCACGCACCTGGGGTTCGCTGCTCGAACGGTCGCTGTGGCACGCCACCAAACTCGAGCGCGCCGCCGCCGCATCCAACGGTCAACTGCGACTGATCGGCACTCCGGCCGATCTCGATCGCCTGCTCGCCGATCGAGCGCATGGCCGAAAAGTGGTCGGCGCCATGCTGTCGATCGAGGGGCTGCAGGACCTCGAGGGCAAGCTGGCCAATCTCGACCGGCTGCATGATGCCGGCTTCCGCATGGCCGGGCTCGCGCATTTCTTCGACAATGACGTCGCCGGCTCGATGCACGGCGAAGCCAAGGGCGGCCTGACGCCACTGGGAGTGCAGGTCGTGCGCCGGATGGAGACGCTCGGCATGATCGTCGACGTCGCGCATTCGAGCCACGCGACCATCGCCCAGGTGATCGCCATGGCGAGGCGCCCGATCGTGGCCAGCCATGGCGGCGTCCAGGCAACGTGCAAGGTCAACCGTAACCTCACCGACGACGAGATTCGCGGCATCGCCCGGACCGGCGGGGTGATCGGCATCGGCTATTGGGACGCCGCGATCTGTACCACGAAACCCGAAGGTGCCGCGGCCGCCATCGCGCATGTCCGCGATCTCGTCGGGATCGACCATGTCGGGCTTGGTTCGGATTTCGACGGGGCGGTGACGACCGGCTTCGATTCGAGCCAGCTTGCTGCCGTCACCCAGGCGCTGATCGATCGCGGCTTCTCCGATGCCGACATTGCAAAGGTAATGGGCGGTAACGTCCTGCGCGTATTGCGCGACGGTATCGCGCCGCGAGGCTAGCGCACCCTTCCCTCCCTCCCTATAGGCGCCCCATGGAGCGGCTAGACGGCGGCTCGATGGTTCCTTCCGAGTTTCGGGGCGGGATCGTCGCGCTGGGGAATTTTGATGGGTTCCACAAGGGGCATCAGGCGGTGGTCGGCCGAGCGGTCGAGCGCGCGCGCGGAAGGCCGTCCGGCGCTGGTCGCCACCTTCGATCCGCACCCGGTGCGCCATTTCAAGCCGGACGCCGCCCCCTTCCGCCTGACTACGCTCGACCAGCGCGAGCGCCTGTTCGCGGCCGCGGGCGCGGACGCGATGATCGTCTTCCGCTTCGATGCAGGGCTTGCCGCGCTGACCGCGCTGGAATTCGTCGCCGATCGCCTGCTCGACAAGATCGGTGCCGGCGGAGTCGTGACGGGCGAGGATTTCACCTTCGGCAAGGCTCGTGGCGGCAATGTCGACATCCTGGCCGATCTCGGCGCGAAGAACGGCTTTTCGGTGGATACCGTCGCCCCGGTGACGCTCGACGGCGAGGAGATTTCCTCCAGCCGGATCCGCGACCTGCTGGTCGCGGGCGATCCGCGCGGCGCGGCGCGACTCCTCAGCCGCCCGTTTGCGATCGAGGGTGTGGTGCAACATGGCGACAAGATCGGCCGCGCGATCGGCTATCCCACCGCCAACATCGATCTCGGCAATTATCTGCGCCCAGCCTATGGCATCTACGCGGTTCGCGGGCACCTGCGCGACGGGCGCGTGCTGGACGGCGCCGCCAATCTCGGCATCCGGCCCAGCTTCGATCCGCCGCGGGAATTGCTCGAACCCTTCTTCTTCGATTTCTCGGGCGACCTCTATAACCAGTCAGTCGAGGTCGACCTGATCGACTATCTGCGGCCGGAGGCGCGCTTCGATTCGCTCGAGGCGCTGTCGGAGCAGATGGAGAAGGATTGCGCGCGGGCGCGGGAAGTCCTCGCCGACCGATGAGCCGCCCGGTCGGCGCGCCATGCCTGCGCGGGCCGCATCGTTCCTAAGGGAGAAGCAAGTCAGGCCCGCGCAGGGCTCAAGCGAGCGCACACTCCGCGGAGGCCTGCGCACGCAAAATGGGGGCCGGCATTGCTGCCGACCCCCTGTCGCCGGACTTCGATCCGCTCGGCCTCTCCGAGGAGAAGCCCGCGCCTTCTGGTTTCGGCGGCCTGCTCCACCCATGCCGCGAGCGGCATCAGGCTTCGCATTTCGGTCACCGGGGCGGGGCGCGATACCCTTGCGGGCCTCAACGCCCCAGCCTCGGCGGCCAGCGCAGCGTTCGGGCCGAAACCCGACAGCCTTGCCTCGGCCCCTATTTCCGGACCGACCTTCCACCCGGTGACGGGTGGCGCGCATCCGGCCTTCACGGCCAACGCCCTTCCTTGTCGCGGGGACGGGGGAGGACGCCTGGAACATCGCAGCTGCCTGTCCGCCAAGCCTTCGCTTTCGCGCCGGCGGGTTTTCCTGCAACATCCGATATTCCGCCCTGATCCCGAATGGTTTCCTTGCGGCACCTGTTCGATCTCCTGACGTAAGTGACTTGTGTTTCGGCGATTTCTCGCCACCGCACCGTCTCCTTACAGTCACGAAGGTGTCATCGAATCCGAGTCGTGCAAAGGGTCAAACGACGGCGACCATCTGTGGATAATGTGGATATCGTGGAGAAGATCCGGCGCCTCGCCGCTGGCTGATCATGTCATGAACGAAACGTTATTTCCCGTTCATGCAACCATGGGCAGAAGGGGCGCGTTACGGATTCAGCTTGATTGAAAGCAAGGGAGCAGAACATGCGAAATTTCCTCATGGCGCTCAGCGCCGCATCGCTGGTCATTCCGGTCACGATGGCCGTACCCACCACCAAGGCGGAAGCGCGCAAGAAGCATTATACGCCGCGCGTCTATCGCGGCCGTGATGGCCGCACCTATTGCCGCCATTCGGACGGCACGACCGGCCTGATCGTCGGTGGCGTCGGCGGCGCTCTGCTCGGCAGCCAGATCGCCGGTCGCGGCGACAGCACGCTCGGCGCCGTGATCGGCGGCGTGGGCGGTGCCCTTGGCGGCCGCGCGATCGATCGTTCGATGACCGCGAACAAGCGCTGCCGCTGAAACGGCGCGCCTGCTATCGGAAGAGGGCGCGGCGCGATCCGCGCCCTTTTTCATGACCGTTACAGCGAACAAGGAGACCGGCAATGACGACTCGCAGCGGATCGGCGCGGTATGAAGGTTTCGGCAAGGACGGGGTCGGCCATGTCTCGACCCAGTCGGGCGCGCTTGCCGACAAATCCTATGGCTTCAACAGCCGCTTCGAGGATGGTCCGGGGACCAATCCCGAGGAGTTGATCGCAGCCGCGCATGCCAGTTGCTTCACCATGGCACTCAGCTTCGCGCTGGCGCGCGCCGGGTTCAGCGCCGGGACGCTGGAGACATCGGCCAAGGTCACGCTGGTCAAGGACGATAGCGGCTTCACCATCACCCGGTCGGATCTCGATCTGACCGCGACGATCGACGCGATCGATCCGGCCCAGTTCGAAGCGATCGCAGCGGACGCCAAGGCGAATTGCCCGGTGTCGAAGGTGCTCAATGCCGAGATCACGCTGACCCACCGCCTCAATCCGTGATGGCGCGAGGATGAACGGCAGGATCGCGGTCAGGTGATCTGCCGCCAGGCGGATCCCCCGAAAGCACGAAGGGCCCGGCGATCGCTCGCCGGGCCCTTTCGCTTGCGCTGGTGCCAAGCGATCAGATGAGGCCGCCGCCCAGGAACAGGCGGATCGCGCAGACGATGATCAGGACCAGGTTCAGGTTGCGCCCGGTCTTGTGCGACGACATCGCCCCGAGCGCGAGCCCGACGATCCCGAACGGGATGGTCAGCCAGTTGAGCCAGCCCAGGAAAGGGATGAAGCCGATCAGCGTGAACAGGAGCACGAGCAGACCGACCAGGATCGAAAGAATATTCAGCATAGGCAGAACATGGCGAGCATGGCGCCGCAACGCAAGCAGGATGGCACATCGGGTCTTGCCGGCGCTTCTGCGTCCCAAACGCTTCCTTAACCGGAAATGCGCCATGGCTGCGCGCCTGAACGGGAGCTTGGTTGGAATGGTTCGCAGTCGGTTTCGAGGCCTTGTCGTCCTCGCCCTGCCCGTGGCGCTCGCTGCATGCGGGTCGCGAAGCGATGGCGAGCGCAATCTCGACTCGCTCGACAATGAACTGGTCGACAGCAGCAGCGGCAACGCGACGCGCGATCCAGCGCTGATGAGCGCGCTGCAGGACCAGATCATGGTCGACCCGACCCTCGCACAGCAGGCCAACAACGACGCGGTGCGCCCGCCCGCACAGCCCTATTCCGGCGCCGTCCCGCCGGACGGCGTGGCGGCGACCACTGCCGGCGCGGCCGCGACCACCGGCGCCGCGACGAGCCGGACGCTGAAGAAGACGCCCGCCCCCGCCGCCGATTGCCCGCAATGCGAGGCAGCGCGCGAATCGCTGACCCTCGGCGCGCTCGCCGCGCGGCAGAAGGACAAGCGCACCAGCAACTGCGCCGGCACCATGCGCTACTCGGCGCGCTGGGCGCAGCGGCTTCCCGCCGACCTGCCGCTCTATCCCGATGCACGCGTCTCCGAAGCGGCCGGCAGCGAGCAGGGCAACTGCGCGCTCCGCGCGGTCAGCTTCGCCACCACCGCCTCGCTGCAGACGGTGCTCGACTGGTATTACACCCGGGCGACCGATGCCGGCTATTCCGCCGAACACCAGGCCGACGGCTCGGAACATGTCCTGGGCGGCACCCGCGACCGCGACGGCGGCGCCTTCGCCCTGTTCCTTACCGGGCGCAGCGACGGCGGAACCGATGTCGACCTAGTGGCGAACAACGGAAACTGAGCTGCCACCGCCCGCCCCCGGACACCGCCCCCGAGGGCACGTTCCGCCGCCCCAGGGAACAAAGGTTCTATTCTCCCCCGATCCGCGCTAACGCAGCCGCATGTTCCAACTTCTTCTTGTCATGCTTGGCGGCGCCGTCGGCTCCGGCGCGCGATATCTTACCGGATGGGCCACGCTCACTGCATTCGGCCCCGGCTTTCCCTTCGGCACGCTCGCGGTGAACCTGATCGGCGGGTTCGCCATGGGCGTGCTGGTCGGCGTGCTCGCGCGCCTGTCGGTGCCCAGCGAGAACTGGCGGCTACTCCTCGCCGTCGGCGTGCTCGGCGGCTACACCACTTTTTCGAGCTTCTCGCTCGACGTGGTGGGCATGATCCAGCGGGGCGATCTCGGCACCGCGGCATTCTATGTCCTCGCCTCGGTGATCGGCGCGATCGTCGCGCTGTTCGCCGGCCTTTCACTGGTGCGGGTGGCGGCATGAGCGACGCCCGGAAAGACACCGATGTCCGCCAGTTCAACGTCGGCGCGGACGATGACGGCATCCGGCTCGATCGCTGGTTCAAGCGGCACCTGCCCGACACCAGCTTCACCACCGTCGCCAAATGGGCGCGGACCGGCCAGCTCCGCGTCGACGGCGCGCGCGCGACGCCGGGCGACCGCATCGTCGCCGGGCAATCGATCCGCGTGCCGCCGGCCGAGCCGGTCCATGCCGACGCGCCCAAGAAGCGCGAGCGCCCGCCGCTAAGCGCCGAGCAGACCGAGTTCGTCCGTGACCTCGTCATCCACCGCGACAAGCAGGCGATCGTCATCAACAAGCCGCCGGGCCTCGCGACCCAGGGCGGCACCAAGACGCACGAGCATGTCGACGGCCTGCTCGACGGCCTGCAGTTCGATGGCGAGAGCCGGCCCAAACTGGTTCACCGGCTCGACAAGGATACGTCGGGCGCGCTGCTGATCGCCCGCACGACGCGCGCCGCCGCCTTTTTCGCCAAGGCCTTCTCGTCGCGCAGCGCGAAGAAGACCTATTGGGCGCTGATCGTCGGCGTGCCCTCGATCGAAGACGGCACGATCGACCTGCCGATCGCCAAGCAGCCCGGCAGCGGCGGCGAGAAGATGCATGTCGACGAGAAGGAGGGCAGCCCGGCCCGCTCGCGCTACCGCGTGATCGAGCGCGCCGGCAACAGCACCGCCTGGGTCGAACTGATCCCCTATACCGGGCGCACCCACCAGCTCCGCGTGCACATGGCGGCGATCGGGCATCCAATCGTCGGCGACGGCAAATATGGCGGCCAGGCGGCGTTCCTGACCGGCGGGATCAGCCGCAAGATGCACCTCCATTCGCGCCGCATCGCCGTCGACCATCCCGATGGCGGCAAGATCGACGTCCAGGCCGAGCTGCCGCAGCATTTCGCCGAGAGCCTGAAGCAACTCGGTTTCGACGAGATGCTCGGCGATCGCATGCCGCTCGATACCCCGCCCCCGCCGAGCAAGGCAGTGAAGAAGCAGCAGGCCAAGGCGCATGCCAAGACGGTGCGCAAGGCGCGGCGCGGCGAACGGCGGAGCCGCGGAAGCGCCTGACGCGGGGCAGGATGCCGATAGCATGAAGCTGATGTGCCAGCGTCACCGGCACGGTTGAATCACGCCCGCACGGTAGAAAATGCCATGAGGGTCACTGACATTTTTCTTCGGTTAACTACTTGATTTAGTTGAATTATTGCCGATCTGACGCCGACATGCGGGAATCCGGCTACCCGCGGGCGCGCCGGTTCAGCGCTGCAGCTTGGTCGCCAGGATGATCGACGAAGTGGTCTTCTCGACCCCCTCCAGCATCCCGATCGCATCGATCAGGTCGTTGAGCCGGTTGACATGCGGCGCCTCCACGATCGCGATCAGATCGTGCTGGCCGCTGACCGCGAACAGGCTTGCCACCTCGGGCATCGCGGCAAGCTCTTCCTGGGTCTGGTGAGTCACCTTGGGGAAGACCTTGATCATCACATGCGCGCGGATCAGACCGAGATCGTAATCCGTACCGAGCCGAACCGTGTAGCCGGCAATCGTCCCGACACGCTCCAGCCGCTCGATCGCGGCATAGATGCTGCCGCGCGATACCCCGAGCGCCGTGGCGAGATCCGATACCGGCCGGCGCGAATCCTCCCGCAGCAAGGCCAGGAGCTGCCGGTCCACGCTGTCCTGCTTCAGGCGCTCGCTCACGGCAGCGGCTCATTGGCGTAGATCGCCGTGCGCGCCGGCGCGCTGCTGGTCACCAGGCCGCGATACATGCCCTCGGTATTCATCGCGAAAGCGGCATGGCCGGCACCGTCGATCGCGACCAGCCCGCCATCGCCACCGATATCGCCGACCGCCTCGATCGTATCGTTCGCCGCTTCCCGTACCGCCTGGCTTTTCCACGCGATCCGGTCGCAGACCTGGCGCGCGGCGCTCTCGCGGATGAAATATTCGCCCGTGCCGGTCGCCGATACGGCGCAGTCATGGTCCGACGCATAGGTGCCCGCCCCGATGATCGGCGAATCGCCGATCCGGCCCCAGCGCTTCCCGGTCAGCCCCCCGGTCGAGGTCGCGGCGGCGACATGCCCGCGCACGTCGAGTGCCACCGCGCCGACCGTGCCGAAGCGATGCGTCGGATCGAGCGCGGCATGCTCGTCGCGTTTCCATGCGAGATATTCCTGCCAGCGCTTCTCGGTGCGGAACCAGCTCGGATCGACCTGCTCGACGCCCTGTTCGCGCGCGAACTGGTCAGCACCCGGCCCGGTCAGCAGCACGTGGCGCGACCGCTCCATGACCGTCCGGGCGAGCGTCACCGGATTCTTCGTCGCGCTGACGCCGGCGACGGCGCCGGCCTTGAGCGTCGCACCGTCCATGATCGCGGCATCGAGCTGGTTCCTGCCCTCGGCATCGAACACCGCGCCGCGACCGGCGTTGAACACCGGATTGTCCTCGAGCACCCGCAGCGTCGCCTCGACTGCGTCGAGGCTCGATCCGCCCTCGCGCAGGATGCGCGACCCGGCGGCAAGGGCGCCGGACAGGCCCTCCCGATAGGCCTTGTCCTGTTCCGGGGTGAGATCACCGCGCGAGACCACGCCGGCCCCGCCATGAATGGCAAGCGTCCAAGGCGCGTCGGGGGGAAAGGGCGCGCCGGTGAGCCGGCCGGCCCTGACGGCGCCGGTGGCACCAAAGGCGGGATTGGTCACCTTGAGCGTCCTGAGATCGAGCGCGCCACCGGTGCCGATCCCGGTGATCTTCACCGCCGCCCAGTCAAGCGGCTTGCCCGGCGTCGCGCCGGGCAAGCCCTGCGGCTCGACCAGCCAGGCATGCCCGTCATTGCGGGTGTAGAGTTTCCCGATGCCGGTCGCATCGACGCACAGCGCGGACTGCTCGTCGACGCCGATTCCGATCGCCTTCGGATCGGCGCCGGCACGGACCTGCGCCACAAACGCGATCAGCCGCCCGAGCCGGTCGCGCGCCGTGAAGTGCGTGTCGGTCACGACATGCGCCAGGAACGGCATATGGAGGAAGCCGTGGACCATCGTCACCGCCGGCCCCATCGGGTCGCCGAGCGCGGTGATCGAGTCGACGCTGCCGCCGTCCATCGCGCCATAGGCACTGCCCCCCAGGATCGCGAGGCCAGCGCTGGTGCCGCCGATCGGCCGCCCCTTCGCGACATGCGCGTCGAGCGCCCTGGCGACCGGACTGTCCTTCCAGTACCGCACATAGTTGGACTGATCGCCGCCGGCGAGGAAGATGCCATCGGCATGCGCGAGGATCGCCAGCAGCTTGGGGTCGCTTGACGCCTTGCGGTCGTCGAACACCAGCGTCTCCACCGAGGCCGCGCCGCCGATCTCCTTGTAGATCTCCTCGCCCGCGCTGGCACCGCCCGAGGCGCGCAGCACGACGATGTGGCCGTTGCCGGCCCGGGCCAGGAACCAGCGCCACGCGTCATAGGGCCACTCGCCGCCGCCCATCAGCATCAGCCCGGCGGCCGTCCGGCCCGGCGTCTTCGCGGCGACATCGCCGATGCTGTAATATGTGTATCCCGCGGGCGTCCCCGCCTGTGCCGGCATTGCCACCAGCGCCAGCAGCAATGTGACGATCGACCAACGTAAAGCCCGCATGGTTCCCCCTGATCCGACAAGACACGCAGCTAACAAAATGCGCTAACTGGCCCTCTATTCGTATTTTTCATATTCCATTTTGTTGCAGTGCAGTGTCAATATGTCCGCGGGAAATCGCAAGGGGGAAACACGATGCGGACCAAAATCATTGCGCTGGCGCTCGCGGGCAGCAGCTTTGCCACGCTCGCGAGCAGCGCGCTGGCGCAAAGCCTCGATCCGCAGGCGCCGTCGGCAAGCCAGGCCGACAGCCCGCCCGAACAAGGCGACATCATCGTGCTCGGGTCCCGCATTCCGCGCATCCAGCGGGAGGGGCCCGCACCGGTGACGACGATCACCGCGGACGACATCCTGCGCAACGGCTATCAGAGCGTTCCGGACGTGCTGCGCGCCATCACCCAGAATGGCGGCGAGACGCAGAGCCAGCAGAGCTTCTCCGGCGCCGACTTCACGCCCGGCGCCCAGCAGGTGGACCTGCGCGGCCTCGGCCCGAACCATACGCTCGTGCTGGTCAATGGCCGCCGCATCGCGGACTTCCCGCTGCCCTTCAACGGCGCGAGCAATTTCACCGATATCTCCAACATCCCGGTCGGGCTGATCGAGCGGGTCGAGATCCTGAGCGGGAGCGCCTCGGCCGTATATGGTTCGGACGCGATCTCGGGCGTGGTCAATTTCCAGCTCAAGTCCAAGCCCGACGGCACGCGGTTCGACTTCCGCTATGGCGCGACCGATCAGGGCGGCGGATCCTCGTTCCGGCTGACCGGCACCACCGGCTGGCAAACCGGCGCGTTCCACGGCGTGGTCGGCATCGAGGGCGCCATCCAGCGGCCGCTCTGGCAATATCAGCGCAAGCTCCAGGATTCGACGGCGGACAATCCCACCACCGAGACTCCGCTGGCACGGCGCACTTTCCTGCGCGGCGACGAATATGTCTATTATATCGATCCGGGCAAGGCGACCTGCGACGGCCTTTCCAGGCTCAATGGCGGGACGACCTATTATGCCGCCCGTGCCGGCCGGGACACGATCGATGGTGACGGCTATTTCTGCGGCAGCAACGAATCCGTCGCCTATGGGACGATGATCTCGGATCGCAAATCGGTCAGCGGCTACGGCTCGATGGGCTATGACATCAGCGACCGCGCCGAACTGTTCGTCGACTTCCAGGCGAGCTATTCGAAGCTCAAGCTGTTCCGCGACGTGCTCGACTGGTCCTATGTCGCGCCGGACGGCAATGAAGAGGGCACCTTCTTCAACCCGCTCTATCTCACCCCGAGCCAGACCTATAGCGGGCTGCAGCTCGACAACTGGTCACGCCAGTTCACGCCCGAGGAAATGGGCGGGCTGGACGCCGGCATGACGCGCAACAGCTCGACCACCTTCAACATCACCCCGGGCATCAAGGGCAAGTTC
>CAISGR010000062.1 GCA_903884945.1 uncultured bacterium | reverse complement strand
GGCCGCATCTGGCTCGACGACCAGCGCATGCTGCTGATGCATGCGAGTTCGCTGCAGGCACTGCGCCAGGAACTGATCGACAGCCTCGGCCTGGAACGCGCCCGTGGCCTGATCTCGCGGATCGGCTATCAGGCCGGTGCCCATGACGCCGAGGTCACCAAGAAGGTGCGTGCCGGCGCCGACAGCTACAGTCATTTTCTCGGCGGACCGCAGCTCGTCTCGCTCGAAGGGCTGGTACGCTGCGAGCCGATCGCGCTCGATATCGACGTCAGCACGGGCCGCTATTTCGGGGCCTTCCATCTCGTCGATTGCGCCGAGGCCGAGGTTCACGTCAAGACCTACGGCATCGCCACGGAGGGTGTGTGCTGGATGCTGACCGGGTACGCCTGCGGCTATACCAGCACCTTCATGGGCCGCCCGATCCTGTGGCGGGAATTCGAATGCCGGGCGACCGGCCACGAGAAATGCCGCGTCGTCGGCCAGCCCGTGGAGGATTGGGACGCCGAGGCGCGCCACGATCTGCGGTTTCTGCAGATCGGCGAGTTCCTTCATTGTCCGGGCAGCGATGCGGGGCAACCTCCGGCCGGACCCAAGATTCGCCAAAGACGCGCCGATACGCCGGAAAACAGCCTTGGCCTCGTCGGTATCTCGACCGGCTTCAACGCGGTCTGCCACAAGATCCAGAAGGCGGCGCCGACCGACGCGACGGTGCTGTTCCTGGGCGAGAGCGGCGTCGGCAAGGAAATTTTCTCGAAGACCGTGCACCGGGTCAGCAAGCGCAGCGCCGGCCCCTTCGTCGCCGTCAATTGTGCCGCGATCCCGGAAGCGTTGATGGAATCCGAGCTGTTCGGCGTCACCAAGGGCGCCTTTACCGGTGCGTCGGCATCGCGCCCCGGCCGCTTCGAGCGTGCCAATGGCGGCACGCTGTTCCTCGACGAGATCGGCACCCTGAGCTGGGCTTCGCAGGGCAAGCTGCTGCGCGCGCTGCAGGAGGGGGAAATCGAGCGGGTCGGCGACACCATGGTGCGCAAGGTCGATGTCCGGGTCATCGCCGCCACGAATGTCGACCTGAGCGAAGCGGTGCGACGCGGCGAGTTCCGGCAGGATTTGTTCTACCGGATCAATGTCTTCCCGATCAAGGTCCCGCCGCTGCGCGAACGCCGCGACGACATTCCGCTGATGATGGACTGGTTCCTGCAGCGCTTCTGCAAGAAATACGACAAGGCTATCACCGGGTTCCGCGAGCGCGGCGTCGACGCGCTTCGCAACTACCAATGGCCCGGCAACATCCGCGAGATGGAGAATATGATCGAGCGCGCGGTCATTCTGGCCGATGACGGCGGCGCGCTCGATCTCTGTCACCTGTTCACGGCGGGCGAGGAGCTCGATGCGTCCTCGTTTCGGCTGCGACCCGACGGCAATATCGAAAGCGACGCGGGTGATATCGACCAGGGCGCGATCGCCGCGCCCGTCAGGGCGGCTCTGCCGTCGCTCGCCGAGACCGAAGTCGAGAGCCTGGAGCGCGCTGTGGCCGAAGCCAAAGGCAACCTCGCGTTCGCGGCCCGTCTGCTCGGGAT
>CAISGR010000061.1 GCA_903884945.1 uncultured bacterium | reverse complement strand
GGATCGAGATCGTGTCCTCGACCGTCGGCTCGCCGACGAACACCGGCTGGAACCGCCGCTGGCGTGCAGGATCCTTCTCGACATATTTGCGATATTCGTCGAGCGTCGTAGCGCCGACGCAGTGCAGTTCGCCGCGCGCCAGCGCCGTCTTGATCATGTTCGACGCATCCATCGCGCCGTCGCTCTTGCCCGCACCGATCAGCGTGTGCATCTCGTCGATGAACAGCACGATATCGCCCTCGGCCGCCTTGACCTCGTCGAGCACGCCCTTCAGCCGCTCCTCGAATTCGCCGCGATATTTGGCACCGGCGATCAGGCTGCCCATGTCGAGCGCCATCAGCTTCCGGTCCTTCAGCGTATCGGGCACGTCGCCATTGGCGATGCGGAGCGCGAGGCCTTCGGCGATCGCAGTCTTGCCGACGCCGGGCTCGCCGATCAGCACCGGATTGTTCTTGGTACGGCGGGCGAGAATCTGGATGGTGCGACGAATCTCCTCGTCGCGGCCGATGACCGGATCGAGCTTGCCGTCGCGCGCCGCCTGGGTCAGGTCGCGCGCGAATTTCTTGAGCGCGTCGAACCGGTCCTCGGCGCCGGGCGTGTCGGCGGTGCGGCCGCCGCGAACCTGGTTGATCGCTGCGTTCAGCGCCTCGGCCTTCACGCCGGCGGCGGCCAGCGCCTTGCCTGCCGCGGTGATCGAGGCCAGCGCGAGCGCGACCAGCAGCCGCTCGACCGTCACATAGCCGTCGCCCGCCTTGGTCGCGATCTGTTCGGCTGAATCGAGGACGCGAACGGCATCATTGTCGAGGCCCGGCGGCTGCTGCGCACCCCCGCCCGAAACCGCCGGGATCCTGGCGAGTGCGGCGTCCGTCTCGGTCACCGCGCGCTTCGCTTCGCCGCCCGCTGCGGTGATCAGCCCCGCCGCCATGCCCTGCTCGTCCTCGAGCAGCGCCTTCAGGATATGCTCGGGCGAGATGCGCTGATGGCTCATGCGGATCGCAACCGTCTGGGCCGACTGCAAAAAGCCCTTGGCGCGATCGGTGAATTTTTCCAGGTTCATTGATGTCCCTCCAATCCTGTGACCGCGATATGGTGTGGCATTTGTGCAACACAAGGCCTTTTGCCAGATGGCCCGCCGGGGCCCGCCGCGTCGATACGTAATTGTCACGAAAGGGACTCGCCAGTGGCGCCGATCCTGGGCCTGACGGTGAATAGCCGGCTCCACTGCGGGGACCATCACTGCGCTTGCCGCACGCCGGGTGCCGCAGCAATCGCGCTCGCGCCGCGCGGATTGCCACGCTACACCCTCCGCAAAACAGGCGGGTGAGGGTGGATGCGGAAGATCCTTGTGCGGGGCGCGACCGGTCTGGTCGCCTTGGTCATTGTGCTCGCGGTCTTCCTCGCCGTCTGGGAACCCCTCACCGCGACTGCCCCCGCGCCGCCCCCGAAACGCAGCTATGACGTGAAGATCGCGCGCGACACGTTCGGCGTGCCGCACATCTTCGGCAAGACCGATCCGGATGTGGCGTACGGCATCGCCTACGCCCATGCCGAGGATGATTTCTCGACGCTGCAGGAAGTGCTGGCGATGACGCGGGGCCGGCTCGGCGCAATGACCGGGGAGGACGGCGCGAAGACGGACTATGTCCTGCACCTGCTCGGTGCGCGCGGGACGGTCGACCGCGACTATATGAAGCAGCCGGCCGATATCCGGGCGCTGCTCGACGGCTATGCGTCCGGCCTCAACCGCTATGCGGAAAGACATCCGGGCGAGGTGCGCCTGGCCCGGCTCTTCCCGGTCGACGGCAAGGATGTCGCGACCGGCTTCGTCCTGCGCTCGCCCTTCTTCTTCGGGCTGGATTCGGTGCTCGGCGCGCTGGCGGGCAATACGCCGCTGCCGAAGGACAGTGCGGGGACGATTCCGGACGCGCCGGATATCACGCCGGTCGGGCCGAACGGCAACGAGAATGGCTCGAACGCCTTTGTCGTCGCGCCGCGCCGGTCGGCCGACGGCTATACCCGCCTGGTGTCCAATTCGCACCAGCCCTGGCGCGGCGGCGTCGCCTGGTACGAACTCGTGGTCCATTCGCAGACGGGCTGGAATTTCGCCGGCGCGACCTTTCCCGGCGCCCCCTATCCCCTGCTTGGCCACAACCGGGCCCTGGGGTGGACCAACACCGTCAACCGGCCCGACCTGATCGATCTCTACCGGCTGGTGCTCGATCCGGACGGCAGGAAATATCGCTTCGACGGCGCCTGGCGCCCGCTCGAGCGAACCCGGGTGTGGCTGCATGTGAAGCTGTGGGGGCCGTTCGTGCTGCCGGTGCCGAAAACGGTGCTGCGCGCGGTGCAGGGGCCGGTGATCGAAACGCCGCAGGGCGCCATCGCGATCCGCTACGGCGGCGCGGACCAGCTGAAGATGGTGGAGGAATATTATCGCCTCAACCGCGCCACCGATTTCGCCGAATGGCAGAAGGCCCTCGCGATCCAGGGCGTTCCCGCAACCAATTTCCTGTACGGTGATGCGAAGGGCAATATCGCCTATTTCTACAATGCGAGCTTCCTCAACCGGAAGCCGGGCTTCGATTACACGCAGGTCCTGCCGGGCGACACGTCGCGCGATGTCGCGCCGGGCACCGTCCCCTGGGCGCAGGTCCCGCGCAACATCAATCCCGCCTCGGGCTTCCTGATCAACGCCAACAACACGCCGTTCCAGGCGGCGGGCACGGGCTCCGAGATCAGGCCGCAGGATTTTTCGCCGCTGCTCGGGATCGAAACCGACACCACCAATCGCGGCACGCGTGCGCTCGAACTGATGAGCGCGGATCCATCGATCAGCGATGCCGATCTGCACCGCATCAAGTTCGATACCGGCGTCAGCCGCGTGAGCTGGGCGGCGAAATGGTTCGCGGATATTGCCGCAGTCGATCCGAAGGGCGATCGCGCGCTGATCGACGCCCAGGCGCTGCTGGCGACCTGGGACTGGAACTATGACGGCAAGGGGCGGGCGGATGCGCTCGCCGCGCTCCTGCTGCGCGCCGGCAACAAATGGCATTATCAGCGCCGGCCCGAGGCCGATCCGCGCAGCGAGCTGAGCAAGGCAGCGGCCTATCTCGTGAAGCATTTCGCCCGCCTCGATCCGCCGCTCGGCACCGTGCTGCGGGTGCGGCAGGGCAAGGTCGATCTGCCGATGGACGGCGGCCCGGACGTGCTCCGCGCCGCCGCGTTGTGGGACGAGGCGCCCGACGGGCGGCTGGCCGTCAAGCATGGCGACAGCTTCATCATGTTCATCGCCTGGGACCGGCAGGGCAGGGTCAGCTCGCAATCGATCGAGCCCTTCGGCGCGGCGACGACCCGGCCGGACTCGAGACATTATGCCGATCAGGCACCGTTGTTCGTGCGCCACCAGCTCAAGCCGGTATGGTTCGATCCGGCGCAGCTGAAGGGCCATGTCGAGCGCGTCTATCGCCCCTGACGGGGCCTGATTGCGCCCGCCGCGCGGGGCGCTATACCTGTGCCATACACAGGCTTTCCCGAGGATTATCTTCCCATGAACATCAAGATGTTGGCGCTCGCCGGCGTAGCGCTCGGCGCGTTTGCCATGCCGGTCGCCGCAGCGCCCGCCCCGCATCCCCTTGCCGTCGCGGCAAAGACGGAGGCGGGCAAGCCGGCCCCGCTCGCCGATCTCGTGAAGAGCGTCGACATCCCGTACCAGGAATTCACGCTGCCTAACGGCCTGCGCGTGCTGGTCCATACCGATCGCAAGGCGCCGATCGTCGCGGTGTCGGTCTGGTACAATGTCGGCTCGAAGTTCGAGCCCGCCGGCAAGACCGGCTTCGCCCATCTCTTCGAGCACCTGATGTTCAACGGCAGCGAGAACGCCCCGGGCGATTTCTTCGCGCCGATGAAGGAAGTGGGCGCGACCGATCTCAACGGCACGACCTGGTTCGATCGCACCAATTATTTCGAGACGGTGCCCAAGCCTGCGCTCGACCGTGCGCTGTTCCTCGAAAGCGACCGCATGGGCTATCTCGCCGGGGCCGTGACGCAGGGCGTGCTCGACGAGCAGCGCGGCGTGGTCCAAAACGAGAAGCGCCAGGGTGATACCCAGCCCTTCGGCCTGGTCGAATACAAGCAGATCGCGGCGCTGTTCCCGGAAAGCCATCCCTATGGCCATTCCACCATCGGCTCGATGGCCGATCTCGATGCCGCCAGCCTGCAGACGGTCAAGGACTGGTTCCACGACCATTATGGTCCGAACAACGCGATCCTCGTGCTGGCGGGCGATATCGACGCCGCTGCCGCCCGGCCGCTGGTCGAGAAATATTTCGGCGGGATTCCGCGCGGGCCACAGAGCATCGTGCCCAAGGCCGATGTGCCCACGCTCGCCACCGCCAAGGTGCAGGTGATGAAGGATCGCGTCTCCACCACGCGCATCTACCGCATGTGGGCGGTGCCGGGCCTCAACGACAAGGATTCGGTCGCGCTGGACATCACCGCCGGCGTGCTCGGCGGCCTCTCCAGTTCGCGGCTCGACAACGCGCTGGTGCGCAACGAGAAGATCGCCGTCCGCGTCTCGGCAAGCAACCAGACCTTCGCGCAGATCGGCATGTTCGAGGTCTATGCCGATGTGAAGCCCGGGGTCGATCCGTCGCTCGTGGCCAAGCGGCTCGACGAGGTGGTCGCCGATCTCATCGCCAAGGGGCCGACCGCGGACGAAGTGCTGCGCGTCGCCACCGGCAGCGTGACCGGCACCATCCAGGGCTATGAATCGGTCGGCGGCTTTGGCGGCAAGGCGACCGCGCTGGCGCAGGGCGCGCTCTATTCGAACGATCCGGCCTTCTACAAGAAGCAGCTGGCGACGCTTGCCGCGGAAACCCCGGCGGCCGTGAAGGCTGCGACCGCGAAGTGGCTCGGCCGGCCGGTCTATGCGCTGCGGGTCGAGCCCGGCGCGCGCGAGGCCTATGTCGAGGCGGCCCCCGTCGTCCGCCAGCCGGCGACCGATGTGCCCGCCAAGGGCACGCGCGGGACGATGCCTGCGGCGGGCACCATCTCCGATCTGGTCTTCCCGGAGGCAGTCCATACCAGCCTGAAGAACGGCATCGAGCTGATCTATGCGCAGCGCGGCGCGGTGCCGATCACCCAGGCGGTGATCAGCTTCAATGCCGGCGTCGCGGCCGATCCGGCCGACAAGCTCGGTACCCAGCAGCTCACGCTCAACATGATGGACGAGGGCACCACCACCAAGGATTCGGTGACGATCGCCGAAATGAAGGAGCGTCTCGGTGCTGCCATCGGGGCCAGCGCGAGCGCCGACCGCACCAGCCTGACGCTGTCCGCGCCGAGCCTCAATCTCGATCCGGCGCTCGACCTGTTCGCTGACGTGGTGCGCAATCCGGCCTTCGCCCCGGCGGAGGTCGAGCGCGTCAAGAACCAGCAGCTGGCGCAGATCTCCGCCGAGCTCACCAGCCCGGGCGGTCTCGCCACGCGCGTCATGCCGCGGCTCGTCTACGGCCCGGCCTCGCCCTATGCCAAGTCGTTCGGCAGCGGCGATCCCAAGGCAGTGAAGGCGCTTGGCCGTGACGATCTCGTGGCGTTCCAGCACGCCTGGCTCCGGCCGGACAAGGCGAAGATCTTCGTGATCAGCGATCGCCCGCTCGCCGAGGTCAAGGCGGCGCTCGATGCGCGCTTCGGCGACTGGGCGCCGGTCGGCGCGGCCGGCGTCAAGGACTTCTCGGCCGCTTCCACCCCGTCCGCGCCGAAGATCGTGCTGATCGACCGGCCGGATTCGCCGCAGTCGCTGATCTATGCCGCGACGCCGACGACGCTGAAGGGAACCGACGAGTTCGTGCCGCTGCTCGCAGCGAACGACACGCTCGGCGGCGGCTTCCTGTCGCGGATCAACATGGACCTGCGCGAGGACAAGCACTGGTCCTATGGTGCCGGCGGCGGCTTCCAGCGGGCCGAGTTCGCTGCGCCCTATATCATCCAGGCGCCCGTCCAGGCGGACAAGACCGGCGCCTCGATCGCGGCGCTGCGCAGCGATGTCGGCGAGTTCCTGACGACCAAGGGAATCACCCCGCTCGAATTCGACCGCACGATCGCGGGCACGATTCGTTCGCTGCCCGGCAATTTCGAAACCGCAAGCGCGGTGCTCGGCGGGATGCAGGCGAACAGCCTCTACCAGCGGCCGGACGATTATTATGCGAAATTGCCGCAGGCATATCGCGCGCTGAAGGCGCCCCAGCTTGACGCTGCGGCACGCGCGGTAATCGACCCGTCGAAGCTGATCTGGGTGGTCGTGGGAGATGCCAAGACGGTTCGACCTCAGCTTGACAGCCTCGGGTTGCCGGTTGAGGTGGTGCCAGCGCAGTCCGTCGCGGACCTGCGCTAGGATTTTTTGAGGCTAGGAGAGACGTAATGGCTGGTGTCGACGGAACCTGGGATACGACCGTTAAATCGCCGCTCGGCGACCAGAAGGCGACGCTGACGGTAAAGACCGACGGCAACACCTTCACCGGCACCAATGCCGGCGCGATGGGTTCGACCGAGGTAACCGGCACGGTCGACGGCAACACGCTGAAATGGACGATGAACATCACCGTCCCGATGCCGATGTCGCTTGATTGCACCGCGACCGTGGATGGCGACACGATCACCGGTTCGGTCGGCGCTGGCGCCTTCGGCAGCTTCCCGCTGACGGGTACGCGCGTCGGCTGAGCACGCCGCGATCGCCGAGGAAAAGAGGCCCGCTTCCCGCGAGGGAGGCGGGCCTTCTTCGTTGCGCGGCGGCGGGGCCGCGCGCATGATCGCCGGGCGACGGGGAAGCGGGCAGGGGGCAAGGATGATCGTGAAATGGCTGTTCGGCGCAGCGGCGCTCGCCGGGTTGGTTGCGGGGCCCGGATCGGCGGCGACCGCACAGGCCTATGACGAGCGCCCCGCCACGCTGAAGCCGGCGACCGAGGGCTGGAACTACGAGCGTCGCACGGTCGAGATCCCGATGCGCGACGGGATCAGGCTCCACACCGTCATCCTCGTGCCCAAGGGGGCCAGGGATGCCGGCATCGTGCTGACCCGCACGCCCTATAATGCCGAGGCGCTGACCCAGAACCAGCACAGCGGCGATCTGGGCTCGATTCTCGACGGCTATGACAATGCTGCCGATGTGATCGTCGAGGGTGGCTATATCCGCGTGGTGCAGGACGTCCGGGGCAAATATGGCTCGGGCGGCACCTATGTGATGAATCGGCCGCTGGCCGGCACCGATCTCAATCCCACCCGGGTCGATCACGCCACCGATACCTTCGACACGATCGACTGGCTGGTGAAGCATCTGCCCGAATCGAACGGCAAGGTCGCGATCATCGGCATCTCGTACGACGGCTTCCTGCCGCTGATGGCGCTGGTGAACCCGCATCCGGCGCTCAAGGCCTCGGTGCCGATGAATCCGATGGTCGATGGCTGGCGGGGCGACGACTGGTTCCACAACGGTGCGTTCCGCCAGATGAACATGAGCTATATCTGGGAACAGGTCGCGACCCGCGACAATTCCGCGCCCTGGGTGTCGAGCTTCGCCGACGAATATGATCAATATATGCGTGCCGGTTCCGCGGGCGAACTCGGCCGGTTGCACGGGCTCGACCAGATCGGCTTCTGGCGCAAGATCACCCAGCATCCCGCCTATGACGGCTTCTGGCAGGAACAGGCGATGGACCGGGTGCTCGCGCAGCAGCCGCTCGGGGTTCCGGTCATGGTCGTCCACAGCCAGTGGGACCAGGAGGATATCTATGGCGCCCCGGCCGTCTATCGCGCGCTCGAGGCCCGGGATGCGAACAACGACATGGTCTATCTGACCATGGGCCCATGGCATCATGGACAGGAGGTCGGCGAGGCAAGCAGCCTCGGTGCCGTCAAATGGGATCAGGACACCGGCAAATGGTGGCGCCACAAGGTACTGGCGCCGTTCCTGTCGCACTTTCTCAAGGGCACGCCCATGGACGTGGCCCCGGTCACTGCCTTCCGCAGCGGCACCAACGAATGGCAGGGGCTGAACGCCTGGCCGGTGTCCGGCGGCGGCACCGCGCTCTACCTCAAGCCAGGCATGGCCCTCGGCTTCGACCGGGCGGCCGACGGCGAGACGGCGGACTATGTCTCCGATCCCGCCCACCCGGTGGGTTATCAGAACCGCCCGAACAAGCCGGTCGGTTATGACGGCAATCCCTGGCCCACCTGGCTGGCCGACGACCAGCGCCCGGTGTCGAGCCGCCCGGACGTGCTGACCTTCACTGGCGAGGCGCTGACGGCGCCGGTGACGATCGCGGGCGTGCCCATGGTCCATCTCACCGCTTCGACCAGCGGCACGGACAGCGACTGGGTGGTCAAGCTGATCGACGTCTATCCCGATCAGGTGCCGGGGGACCGGGCGATGGGCGGCTATCAGCTCGCGGTCGGCATGGACATCTTCCGGGGCCGCTATCGCGAGAGCCTGGCCGAGGCGAAGCCGCTCGCGCCCGGCGTGCCGCTGAAATATGTCTTCGCGCTGCCGCCGGCCGACCATGTCTTCCTGCCCGGCCATCGGATCATGGTGCAGGTCCAGTCGAGCTGGTTCCCGCTGTACGATCGCAACCCGCAGCGCTTCGTGCCCAACATCTTCTTCGCCAGGCCGGAGGACTATGTGAAGGCGACGCAGAAGGTGACAGTGGCCGGGCCTGACGCGAGCTACATCGAACTGCCGGTCGTCAAATAACCGCGCCCGCTTTGCGCCGGGCGGAGGCCTAGCGGGCGAGCCGGGTCACATGGCCCATCTTGCGCCCGGGGCGGATCGTCTTGCCGTAGAGGTGAAGATGGGCGCCCGGCTCGGTCAGGATCTCGAGCCAGCGATTTGCGTCCTCGCCGATCAGATTCTCCATCTCGACCCGCGGTGCGGTCAGCCCCGTATCGCCGAGCGGGAGGCCGCAGATCGCGCGGACATGGTTCTCGAACTGCGAGGTGACGGCGCCCTCGATCGTCCAGTGCCCCGAATTGTGGACGCGCGGCGCCATCTCGTTGAACACCGGCCCCTGCCCGGTCGCGAAGAACTCGCAGGTCAGCACCCCGACATAGTCGAGCGAATCGGCGACGCGGCCGGCCAGCGCCGCCGCCTCCGCCCAGTGCCGTGCGATCTCGGCCGGCGCGGGAAGCGAGGAGCGCGCGAGGATGCCGTCGACATGCTCGTTCCAGGGTGGGGGATAGCTGACCATCTGCCCATCCACCCCGCGCACCAGGATGATCGAGAATTCGTGGCTGAAGGTGACGAACCCCTCGAGGATCGCCGGCCGCGCGCCGATCGCTTCCCAGGCGGCGTCCGCCTCGCCCGCGTGACGAATGCGGACCTGGCCCTTGCCATCATAGCCCAGCCGCAGCGTCTTCAGGATCGCGGGCGCGCCGATCTCGGCTAGCGCCGCGTGCAGTTCCGTTGCGGTCGATACCTTGCGCCACGGCGCGGTGCGCCCGCCCAGCGCGTCGACATAGCTTTTCTCGGTCGCCCGGTCCTGCGCGACGTGCAGCGCCCGCGGCGTCGGATGAACCGGGACATGGCCGGACAGATACTGGATCGGCTCTAGCGCGATATTCTCGAACTCGTAGGTCACGACATCGGCCGCGCCGGCCAGCTCGTCGAGCACGATCCGGCTGTGATAGTCGGCGCGCGTGAAGCTCGAGGCGGTCTGTGCCGCCACGCTTTCCGCATCGGGCGCGAGTATCTGGGTGCGATAGCCGAGCTGTGCCGCGGCGACCGCGAGCATCCGCCCGAGCTGGCCCCCGCCGAGGATGCCGATCGTCGATCCGGGCGGCAGCGGCCTCATTCGGGGTCGCTCGGCACGCTCTCGGTCTGCGCCGCGCGCCACTTCTTCAGCCGCTCCGCGAGCAGGGCGTCGTGCGTGGCGAGGATCGCCGCGGCGAGCAGGCCGGCATTCTTCGCGCCGGGCTTGCCGATCGCGAGGGTTCCGACGGGAATCCCGGCGGGCATCTGGACGATCGAAAGCAGGCTATCCATGCCCTTCAGCGCCTTGGATTCGACCGGAACGCCAAGGACCGGCAGATGCGTCATCGCAGCGGCCATGCCCGGCAGGTGCGCTGCGCCGCCGGCGCCGGCGATGATCACCTTCAGCCCGCGGACCTCCGCCTGCATCGCATAGTCGTACAGGCGCTGCGGCGTGCGATGGGCGGAAACCACCTTGCTCTCATGCGGCACGCCGAGATCGGCGAGCAGGTCAGCGGCGTGGCGCATCGTCTCCCAGTCGGAGGCGCTGCCCATGATGATGCCGACAAGGGGATGGTCCGTCATGAGGGTACCCCGGTGAAAGGAGCGGTTTCCTAGCCGCCGCAGGGGGCAAGGGCAACTTACTTACTGAAGCCCATTGCCGGAGTGCGGCGGCGTTCCCGGCTCAGCGCTCGCTCAGATAGTATCGGTCCGTCGCCTGCAGCGCCGCGTCCAGTTCATAGACGATCGGCTGGCCGGTCGGGATTTCAAGGCTGGTGATCTCGTCATCCGGAATGTTCGACAGGTGCTTCACCAGCGCGCGCAGCGAATTGCCGTGCGCCGAGATCAGCACCCGCTGCCCGGCCTGCAGCGCCGGGGCGATCCGCCCCTCCCAATAGGGCAGCACCCGCGCGATGGTGTCCTTCAGGCTTTCGGTCGCCGGAATGGCAATGCCGGCATAGCGGCGGTCCCCGGACAGGTCGAACGCGCTCCCGGCCTCGAGCGGCGGCGGCGGAATGTCGAAGCTGCGGCGCCAGATATGGACTTGCGCGTCCCCATGCTTGGCGGCGGTCTCGGCCTTGTTGAGGCCGGTCAGCCCGCCATAATGGCGCTCGTTCAGCCGCCAGTCCTTCTCGACCGGCAGCCATAGCCGGCCCATTTCCTCGAGCGCCAGGTTCAGCGTCTTGATCGCGCGGGTCTGCAGGCTGGTGAAGGTCTGGTCGAAGTCCAGGCCCTTTTCCGCCATCAGCCGCCCCGCCGCGCGCGCTTCCTCCGCGCCCTGTTCGGTAACGTCGACATCCCACCAGCCGGTGAAGCGGTTTTCGAGGTTCCAGGCCGACTGGCCGTGGCGGATCAGGACGAGGGTGGGCATGCGGGCTCCGATCAGTCGATGACGCGCCCGTCTCTAGCGATTGGGGCCCGGGAGGCAACTTGCGGCGCGCCCCGGCGTCGTGGCACTCGGCGGAAAAGGAGAAACGCCATGGCGATCGTGCGGCAGACACTCGTGTACAACGGCCCCGGCGGCCCGTTCGAGGGCGTGATCGCCTATGAGGACGAGATCGCCACGCTCAGGCCGGGCGTGCTGGTCGTGCCGAACGTCCGTGGGCAGAAGGAAGCGGACAATCTCAAGGCCGAGGCGCTGGCCCGGCTCGGCTATGTCGGCTTTGCCTGCGACGTGTTCGGCCAGGGCAAGCGCACCACGCCCGAATCGCCCGACATCGCGGTCCATATGAACGCGCTGCAGGCCGATCGCGCGCAATTGCGCGACCGGCTCGCCGCCGCGCTCGCCACGCTCAAGGCGTTCGACCGGGTCGATCCGGCGAAGACCGGGGCGGTCGGCTTCTGCTTCGGCGGCAAATGCGTGCTCGACATGGCGCGGGCCGGGCTCGATTTCCTCGGCGGAGTCAGTTTCCACGGCGTCTACGACCGGCCCGACTATGCCAGCGTCCTGCCGATCAGGCCCAGGCTGCTGATCTGCCACGGCTGGGAGGATCCGATCGCCCCGCCCGATGCGATGGTCGCGCTCGCGCGCGAACTGACCGAGGGGCAGGCCGACTGGCAAATCCACGCCTATGGCAATGCCGGCCACGCCTTCACCGATCATGCCGCCGTCAACACGAACCGGCCGGGCGTCGCCTATGAAGCGCGCGCCGACCGCCGCAGCTGGCGCGCGATGCAGGATTTCCTGGCTGACCTGTTCGCCTGACCGTCAGATCGAATCGATCACCTCGGCCAGCACTTCCAGGCAGGCATGGGCGAGCTGCTTGCTGCGCTCGGGCGACCAGCCGAATTCGGCATCGGCATTGGCCTCGTGATCCTTGAACGGCATTTCCAGCGTCATCCCGACTGCGCCGAAGCGCTCGGCGAGCTGGTTGGTCGACATGGTCAGGTTGGCCTTGCCGGGCGCCGACTTGTCATAGCCCTTCTCGATCTGGAAATCGGGCGTGTGCGCCGCGAGCCGGCGGGCGAAATCATAGAATTTCTCCCCCTGCGCGTCGGTCCAGCTCGGGATGCCTTCGAAGCCGGCGAGGAAATTGGCCGGAATCGCCTCGTCGCCATGCACGTCCATGGCGAAGGCGACGCCGGTCTCGTCCATCGCATTGCGGACGCACAGCACTTCCGGGCTCTTCTCCGGCGAGGGCGCATGCCATTCGCGATTGAGGTTCACCCCCGCCGCGTTGGTCCGCAGATGGCCGCGGAACGAGCCGTCCGGGTTCATGTTCGGCACGATATGGAAGGTCGCCTTGGCGAGCAGCGCCGCCGTTACCGCGTCCTCGCCATCGGTCAGCCGCTCGAGCGCGCCCTCCATCCACCATTCGGCCATGGCTTCGCCGGGGTGCTGGCGGGCGTAGAGCCATACCGGCTTCGGCCCGTTGCCGATCCGGAAATAATCGATCGCCCGCCCGTCGAGCGACTGGCCGAGCTGGCGGTGGGTCACGCCGGGCTGCATCGCGGTCGCGGCGACCAGCGCATCGTGCCGTTCCATCGTATAGGGCGCGAAATAGGCGAACCACACCAGTTCGCTATCGCCCTCCCAGTCGAATTCGAGCACGCCGTCGACATAGCGCGTCGCGGTCATCCGCCAGTCGATCCGGTCCGTCGAGACGCGCGCCTGGTAGCCCGGCCAGCCGAACGGATAGGCCGAGCTCCCGGCATTGACGATGCGATAGGTCAGCTTGCGCCCCTTCGCCCCGGCCACGCGGAAATAGAACCACTGATAGAAGTCGGACTGGTGATCGCGCACGATCTCCAGGTCGATACGGTCTCCGGCAATGGCGACGAGGCGAATATTGCCGCCGTCGAAGGCGGCGTTGATCTGGATGCTCATTTGACGGTGATAGAACGACCCGATTCGCCGGGGAAGCCCAGGAACAGCGCATGCGCCAATTTGGCCGCCGCCGCGCTCGCCTGGGCGCCGGGGCCCTTGTCGTCGTCACGGGTCTGGGCGCGCCCTTCCCATACCACGGTGCCGTCGCTGCGCCGCCGGATCTGCACCGACATCTCGCTTGCCGTGATATAGTGCGAGCGGCGCTTGCCGATCGGGAAGGAAACGGCGCCGCCGACTCCGACCCCGCCGCCATAGCCGCCGCCACCGCCGGCCCCGATGCCGACCGTGAACGGGGCGGGGCGCGGGGCGCCCTCCATCGTGGTGCGGGTCAGGCCGACCACGGCCAGATATTGCGCGGTCGCGCCCGGCGCGGGCGCGCTATAGCCCTGCAGCAGCAATTCACTCCGCACCGCGGACGCATAGGTATCGAATTCGAGGGTCGCCGGCGCCCCGCCCGTCATCGGCTCCACTGCCAGCGTGCCGCGCTCCAGCGGTGCGCCGAGGTGGAAGCGCGTCACCTGCACCGGTGCGCCGGTGGTGGCGCACCCCGAAAGGCCCGTGGCCGCCAGTGCGATGAACAATCCACGTGCCTTGATCATAATGTCGTCCTTCGAATCCGTCGCCGCGCCCCCGCAACGCCCGATAGACCTTTCCGCGCGCCGTGTCGCCCGGGTTGACTTGCGACCGTCGCATCCATATGCGGACGCCTCTTTCCAAAACCCGAGAATCAAAGAAGCGAATCGATCATGAAGATCCGCAATTCCCTGAAGTCGCTCAAGGGGCGTCACCGCGACAACCGCGTGATCCGCCGCCGTGGCCGGACCTATGTCATCAACAAGACGAACCGTCGCTTCAAGGCCCGCCAGGGCTGACGTGACGCGTCCTGCCGCTGTCGTCTTCGACGTCGGCAACGTCCTGTACGACTGGAACCCCAGGTTCCTCTACGAGCGCCTGATCGAGGACGATCAGGCGCTCGATGCGTTCCTGCGCGATGTCGCGACCAAGGAATGGCATTTCCAGCATGATGCGGGCCGCCCCTTCGCCGAGACCTCGGCGGAGCTGAGCGCCGCATATCCCGAGCATGCGGCAATGATCGCACTCTGGGGGCCGCGCTTCAGCGAGACGATCCCGGGCATGATGCCGGGCATGGGCGCTCTGGTCGAAGAGCTCGATTCGGCCGGCGTGCCGCTTTACGCGATCACCAATTTTTCCGGCGAGTTCTGGGGGCCGTTCCGGGCGCGTGAAGCAGCGATCTTCGATCGCTTCCGCGACATCGTCGTCTCGGGCGACGAGCGGATGGTGAAGCCCGATCCCGCCATCTATCACCTCGCGCTCGATCGCTTCGGTCTCCGGCCGGGCGAGGCGGTGTTCGTCGACGACCGCGCCGACAATATCGCGAGCGCGAACGCGGTGGGCATGCGCGGCCTGCAGTTCGTCGATGCGCCGACGCTGCGCGGCGAGCTCAACGCGCTGGGATTGCTGCCGGCCTGACCGGAGCGGCCGGGCGTCGCCCTTAGCCGCCATAGCCTTTCAGCTCGTCGCCGAGCACGCGCACGACATGCAGCACATTGGTCGAGCCCGGCGTGCGGAACGGCACGCCGGCGATGATGATCACGCGGTCGCCGGCCTTGGCGATATTGTGGCGCAACGCCATGCGCTTGGCCTTGGCGACCATGTCCTCGAAGGATTCGACGTCCCGGGTGTGCACGGCATGCGTGCCCCAGAGCAGCCCGAGCCGGCGCGCCGTCTCCAGCTTGGGGGTCAGCACCAGCAGCGGCACCGAGGGGCGCTCGCGCGCCACGCGCCGTGCGGTCGATCCCGAGGAGGTGAAGCAGATGATCGCGGCTGCCGTCACCGTTGCGGCGATGTTCTTCGCCGATTCGGCCAGGGCGTCGGCGGTGGTGGGATCCGGCCGGGTGACGGTGAAATGGATGCGATCGCCATGCATCGGGTCGCGCTCGACCGCCTCGCCGATCGAATTCATCATCGCGACCGATTCGATCGGCCAGGCACCCGCGGCGCTCTCCGCCGAGAGCATGATCGCGTCGGCGCCGTCATAGACGGCCGTCGCCACGTCCGACACTTCGGCCCGGGTCGGGGTCGGCGCGGTGATCATCGATTCGAGCATCTGTGTCGCCACGATCACCGGGCGGCCGAGCCTGCGCGCCGTCTCGACGATGCGCTTCTGCAGCGGCGGCACCGATTCAGGGGGCAGTTCGACGCCCAGGTCGCCGCGCGCGACCATCACGCCATCGCATTGCTCGACGATTTCCTCGAGCCGGTCGATCGCCGAGGGCTTCTCGATCTTGGCCAGCAGCGCCGCCTTGCCCTGGATCAGCTTGCGCGCTTCGGCCAGATCCTCGGGACGCTGGACGAAGGAGAGGGCGATCCAGTCGACGCCCTGCTCGATCGCAAAGGCCAGGTCGCTGCGATCCTTCTCGGTCAGCGCCGCCATCGGCACGACCACGTCGGGTACGTTCAGCCCCTTGTTGTTCGACAGCGCCCCGCCGACGACCACGGTGGTGACGATCTTCGCCTCCTCGTGGCGCTCGACCCGCAGCACCAGCTTGCCGTCGTCGAGCAGCAGGCGTGCGCCCGGCTCGATCGCCTCGAAGATCTCGCGGTGCGGCAGCTCGACCCGGGTGGCATCGCCCGGCGTCTTGTCGCGGTCGAGCGTGAAGGTCGATCCGGTGACGAGCACGGTCTTGCCGCCATCGAACTTGCCGACGCGCAGCTTGGGGCCCTGCAGGTCGGCGAGAATCGTGGTCGGCCGGCCATATTTCTTCTCGAGGCTGCGAATCGCCTGAATCACCGCGATCTTCGATTGCTGGTCGCCATGGCTCATGTTGACGCGAAAGGCATCCGCGCCCGCCTCGAACAGCTTGCCGATCATCTCCGCCGTGCTGCTGGCGGGCCCGAGCGTCGCGAGCACGCGAACCTTGCGTGATCTGGGGCTGATGGCCTTGGTCATGACAACGTTTTCCTCGCCTTGTACCGGACAGGCTCTAACCCCTATCTGCGCTCGATCAACAGTGGAGCGCGGAAAAATGGCGGATTTGGAAACGATCGACGATGCGGCCGCGGCGGCCGCCTTCCGCCGGCTGGTGCTGCACCTGCGCCACCGCAGCGATGCGCAGAATGTCGATCTGATGGGGCTTGCGGGCTTTTGCCGCAACTGCCTGTCGGACTGGCTGCAGGAGGCGTCGAACGGCGCGCTCGACAAGGAAGCGGCCCGCACGGCGATCTACGGCATGCCCTATGCCCAGTGGAAGGCGGCGCATCAGGCCGAGGCGACGCCGGAGCAACTGGCCCGCATGGCGGAGAGCATGGCGAAGAATGCGTGAAGATGCGTGACGGCGCGGCATCGCTGGCTTAAAGCCCGCCACCTTTCCAACGAATCAACTCCGGGGACTATTCCATGAGCGACGTGATCGCCGCCGACCAGCTTCGCCTCTTCATCGAGCGCATCGAGCGGCTCGAGGAAGAAAAGAAGGGCATCGCGGACGACATCAAGGACGTCTATGCCGAATGCAAATCGACCGGCTTCGACGTCAAGACGATCCGCACGATCGTGAAGCTGCGCAAGATGGAGAAGCATCACCGCGACGAGGCGGAAATGCTGCTCGATACCTACAAGGCCGCGCTGGGCCTGGACTGAAACCACCGCCGCAGTCGTGCCGCGCTTGTGGAGACACCCCTGTTTCTTCTAACCCGGCACGACACGATCAGGGCAAATCGAGAGACCCATGGCAGGCCATTCCAAATACAAGAACATCATGTACCGCAAGGGTGCGCAGGACAAGAAGCGGTCAGCCGCCTTTTCCAAGCTCAGCCGCGAAATCACCGTCGCGGCGAAGATGGGCACGCCCGATCCGGACATGAACCCGCGGCTGCGCGCGGCGGTCAACGCCGCCAAGGCGCAGTCGATGCCCAAGGACAATATCCAGCGCGCGATCGACAAGGCCGCGCGGGGCGATGCGGAGAATTACGAGGAAATCCGCTATGAGGGCTTCGGCCCCGGCGGCGTCTCGCTGATCATCGAGGCGCTGACCGACAACCGCAACCGCACGGCGACCAACGTCCGCACCGCTGTCTCCAAGAATGGCGGCAATCTCGGTGCGAGCGGCTCGGTGAGCCACGGCTTCGACCGGATGGGCCTGATCTCCTACCCGGCGAGCGTCGGCGATGCCGAGAAGGTGTTCGAGGCCGCGCTCGAAGCGGGCGCCGAGGATGTCGAATCGAGCGACGAGGGCCATGAGATCTGGACCTCGAACGAAGCGCTGCACGAGGTGGTCAAGGCGATCACCCCCGTGCTCGGCGAACCCGAAGGCGCCAAGCTCGCCTGGAAGCCGCAGACCATGGTCGACGTCGGCGAGGAGGATGCCGCCCTGCTGTTCAAGCTGATCGACACGCTCGACGATGACGACGACGTCCAGACCGTGTGGGGCAATTACGAAGTCTCCGACGCGGTGATGGAGAAGCTCGGTTGACGACGCCCCTCCCGCTTGCGGGAGGGGGCGAGGGAGAGCGTGCCCGTCGCGCGCCGCCGCTCGAGGCGCTGGGCCATAGCCTGGTGCCACGCGCGGGCGGGGGCGGAGGTTGATCATCCTCGGGCTCGATCCCGGCCTCGGCACGACCGGCTGGGGCCTGATCCGCGCCGAGGGCAACCGGCTGTCGCACCTCGCCAATGGCCGGCTGAAGACGGACAGCGCCGTGCCGCTGCCGCGCCGGCTCGCGCATCTCGACGCAATGCTCGTCGCGCTGATCGTCGATCATGCGCCCGACGCGGCCGCGGTCGAGGAAGTGTTCGTCAACGCCAATCCGCAATCGACGCTGAAGCTCGGCCAGGCACGCGGCGTGGCGGTGTGCGCGGTGGCGCGCGCCGGGATCGACGTCGGCGAATATGCCGCGCGGCTCGTCAAGAAGGCCGTGGTTGGCACCGGCGCCGCGGAAAAGGCGCAGGTCCATGCGATGGTCGCCCGGCTGCTCCCCGGGGTGAAGATCGACGGCCCGGATGCGGCCGACGCGCTGGCGGTGGCGATCTGCCACGCGCATCACCTGGCCTCGGCGCGGCGCGTGCCGAACGCCTGACCGCCGCCCCGGACCGCGCGACAGGCTTGTTCCGGGGGCGACCGTGCCGCATACGATGGGCACGCGCTTGCGGCCCGGTGGAGGCCGGAACAGGCCCGGCATGACGGATTGAGCCAGACCACCCCATGATCGCCCATCTCAAAGGCCGCCTCGACTCCCTCGGCATCGACCATGCGGTGATCGATGTCGGCGGCGTCGGCTATCTCGTCGGCGCCTCGTCCCGGACGCTCGCCGCGATCGGCCCGGTCGGCGAGGCAGCGATGCTGCATACCGAGATGCTGGTCGCGGAGGACTTCATCCGCCTGGTCGGCTTCGCCACGGCGAGCGAGCGGGACTGGTTCCGCATGCTCACCGGCGTGCAGGGGGTCGGCGCCCGCGTCGCGCTCGCGATCCTCTCGGCGCTCGATCCGGCGGAGCTGAGCCGCGCGATCGCGGCGCAGGACAAGGCCATGGTCGCGCGCGCCAATGGCGTGGGGCCCAAGCTCGCCGAGCGCATCGTGCGCGAACTGAAGGACAAGGTCGGCGGGATCGCGATCGGCGGCGCGAGCCCCGTCGCGCCGGTCGGGGCGAGCGCGGACGCCATCTCGGCCATGCTCAATCTCGGCTTCCGCCCGGCCGAGGCGAGCGCGGCGGTGGCCTCCGCCGAGGAGGAGCTGGGCGCTGGCGCCAGCCTCGATGCGCTGGTGCGGCTCGCGCTGCGCAAGGCCGCCAAATAGACGATGGCGGGCCAGGGACCCGGTCGGCCGGGCCGGCCGACGGGTGAAGCCGGCGCGCGCTCGGCCGATGGGCGCTCATCCCCGCCGGCCCGTTCGCGTCACGCGATCGGCGTCGGCAGCGGCCGCCCGGCGAAATGCGCGTCCAGATTGGCGAGCACCAGTGCCGCCATCTCGGCCCGGCACTCGACCGTTGCGCTGCCCTGGTGCGGCATGAGCACGACCTGGTCCATTGCCCGCAGCGCCTCGGGCACCCGCGGCTCGTCAGCGAAGACGTCGAGCCCGGCGCCGGCGATCGTGCCGGCCTGCAGCGCAGCGATCAGCGCGGGTTCGTCGACCAGGCTGCCGCGCGCGACGTTGATCAGCACGCCCGTCGGGCCCAGTGTCGCCAGCACCGCCGCATCGACGATGCTGCGCGTCGCCGCGCCGCCCGGGGCGATCAGGATCAGCGTGTCGCACGCCTCGGCCAGCGCGCCGATATCGGGCATGAAGCGATATCCCGAACCCGCCCGCTCGTGCCGCGCCGTGTAGAGAATCTCGCGCGCAAAGGGCGCGGCGCGGCGGGCGATTGCCTGGCCGATCTTGCCGAAGCCGAAAAGGCCGATCCGCCGGCCGGTCGCGCGGCGGCCGAGCGGCACGTTCCACGTACCCGCGCGCACCGCGCGATCGCCGAAGGCGATGCGCCGGTCCACCGCGAGCATTAGCCCGATCGCGAGATCGGCGACGTCGTCGGTCAGCACGTCGGGGGTGGTCGTCACCCGCACGCCCCGCGCGCGCACCGCGTCGAGATCGATCCGGTCATGGCCGACGCCGTTGATCGCGACGATCTCGAGCGCCGGCAGCCGGTCGAGCAATGGCTGATCGACCAGCACCGTCCCGCCCGCGACGATCGCCCGGGTCGTCGCCGGCGGATCGTCGCGGTGGATGCGGAAGCGCCGGGCCAGCGCGTCGGTCAGCGACGGGGCCATCGCGGCGGGGAGGTAGAGATCGGGGAGGTCGCTCATCGCGCCTCCATAAAGCGCGCGCCTTGCCCCCGCCAGCATCGGCGCGCTATCGCCGGTACGTGACCGACAGCGACCGCCTTCTCACGCCCGCGCGCAAGCCCGAGGATATCGATGCGGCGCTGCGCCCGAAGACGCTCGACGAGTTTGTCGGGCAGAAGGCGGCGCGCGAGAATCTGCGGGTCTTCATCGCGGCGGCCCGGTCGCGCGGCGATGCGCTCGATCATGTCCTGTTCTTCGGCCCGCCCGGGCTCGGCAAGACGACGCTGGCGCAGATCATCGCACGCGAGATGGGGGTGGGCTTCCGCGCCACGTCCGGCCCGGTCATCGCCAAGTCGGGCGACCTCGCGGCGCTGCTGACCAATCTCGAGGATGGCGATGTGCTGTTCATCGACGAGATCCACCGCCTCGCGCCGGCGGTGGAGGAAGT
>CAISGR010000060.1 GCA_903884945.1 uncultured bacterium | reverse complement strand
TTGTGGCGTAGCGCCTTGAGGACGGTATCGACGATGGCATCGGCATCGAGGCCGGCCTCGGCATATTGCTTCTCGGGCTTGTCCTGGTCCTGGAACAGGTCGGGCAGCCGCAGCGTGCGCAGCTTCAGCCCGGCATCGATCAGCCCGGTATCGCTCGCCAGCGTCAGCACATGCGCGCCAAGGCCACCGACCGAGCCCTCCTCGATCGTCACCGCAACCTCGTGCGTCGTCAGCAGCTTGCGGATCAGCGCCTCGTCCAGCGGCTTGGCAAAGCGCAGATCCGCCACCGTCGTCGACAGGCCCCGCGCCTCCAGCGCATCCGCTGCCTTCAGCGCCTCCCCCAGCCGCGTCCCCAGCGACAGGATCGCCACCTTGTGCCCCGTGCGCACGATCCGCCCCTTGCCGATCTCCAGCCGCTGCGGAACCTCCGGCAACGCCACACCCGTCCCGTTGCCGCGCGGATAGCGCAGCGCGATCGGGCCCGTATCGTGCAGCACGCAGGTATGCGTCATGTGCACCAGTTCCGCCTCGTCCGCCGCCGCCATCACCACGAAGTTCGGCAGCGTCGCCAGATACGTTACGTCGAAGCTCCCCGCATGCGTCGCCCCGTCCGCCCCCACCAGCCCGGCCCGGTCGATCGCGAACCGAACCGGCAGGTTCTGGATCGCCACGTCATGCACCACCTGGTCATAGGCCCGCTGCAAGAAGGTCGAGTAGATCGCGCAGAACGGCCGCATCCCCTGCGCTGCAAGCCCCGCCGCAAACGTCACCGCATGCTGCTCCGCTATCCCCACGTCGAAGAACCGATCGGGATAGGCCGCCGCAAACTTGTCCAGACCCGTCCCCGACGGCATCGCCGCCGTGATCGCGCAGATCCGCGCATCATGCGCCGCCTCCGCCACCAGCGCCGCCCCGAACACATTCTGGTACGCCGGCGGCCCCGGCGGCGCCTTGTCCTGCGCCCCGGTGATCACGTCGAACTTCTGCACCCCGTGATATTTGTCCGCCGCTGCCTCGGCCGGGCCATACCCCTTGCCCTTCTTGGTCACGACATGCACCAGGATCGGGCCCTCGTCCGCATCGCGCACATTCTCGAGCACCGGGATCAGCTGCTCCAAATTATGCCCGTCGACCGGACCGACATAGTAAAAGCCCAGCTCCTCGAACAGCGTGCCGCCCATCGCCATCCCGCGCGCGAACTCGTCGGTCTTGCGCGCCGCCGAGTGCAGCGGACGCGGCAGCCGCCGCGCGAACCGCCGCGCCAGCTCGCGCAGGTTGAGGAACTCGCGGCTCGACACGATCCGCGACAGATAGGCCGACAGCCCGCCCACCGGCGGCGCAATCGACATGTCGTTGTCGTTCAGGATCACCACCAGCCGGTTGCCCGCCGCCTCGGCATTGTTCATCGCCTCATAGGCCATGCCCGCCGACATCGCCCCGTCGCCGATCACCGCGATCGCCTTGCCAGGCTCGCCCTTGATCTTGTTCGCGATCGCAAAACCAAGCGCCGCCGAAATCGAGGTCGAGCTGTGCGCCGCCCCGAACGGATCATACTCGCTCTCGCTCCGCTTCGTGAAACCGCTCAGCCCACCGCCTGTCCGCAACGTCCGGATCCGATCCCGACGACCCGTCAGGATCTTGTGCGGATAGCATTGATGCCCAACGTCCCAGATCAGCCGGTCGCGCGGCGTATCGAACACATAATGCAGCGCCGTCGTCAGCTCCACCACGCCAAGACCCGAACCAAGGTGACCGCCCGTCACCCCTACCGCCGCGATCGTCTCCGCCCGCAACTCGTCCGCCAACTGGCGAAGCTGCGCCGAGGATAAAGCCCGGAGATCCGCGGGCGTACGTACCGTGTCCAACAACGGCGT
>CAISGR010000059.1 GCA_903884945.1 uncultured bacterium | reverse complement strand
GCGCAAGTGCCACCCGGATTTCGCCGCCGCCCTCGCGCGCGGCCGGTGCCGCGCCGCCGAGCGGGTGGTGGACGCGCTGTACAGCCGGGCGATCGGCTTCGATCGCATGGTCACGAAGGTCTTTGCCCCGGCCGGGTCGGAGGAGCCGGTCGTCCTGCGCTATCGCGAGCACGTGCTAGTCGACGTCGCCGCCGCGATCTTCTGGCTCCGCCACCGCCGGCCCGAGAAATGGGGCGAACTCGGCCGGCGCGAACCCCGCCGGCGGGGATCAGGCTGCACGGGCGGGCAGGGCGCCGCCGTGCCGCCGCCATCCTTATCCCGCCAGCGCGGCGATGAACGCCCGCGCCCGCGCACTGACCGCCTCGGCACTCAGCCCGATCTGATACAGCGCCGAACCAAGCCCGAAGCCGGCCGCGCCGGCCTTCAGCCAGGGCGCCATCGTGTCGGGGGCGATGCCGCCGACGGGCAGGACGCGCAGGTCCTTCGGGAGCACCGCGCGCATCGCCTTCAGCACCGCCGGGCTGGCCGCCTCGGCGGGGAACAGCTTCAGTGCGTTGGCACCGGCCTCGATCGCGGCGAAGGCTTCGCTCGGCGTGGCGATGCCGGGGAGCGAGACGAGGCCGGCAGCGGCGCTGGCCGCGATCACGCGCAGGTTGGCGTTGGGCGAGATGATCATCGTGCCCCCGGCCTGCTGCACGGCGGCGACGTCAGCCTCGCGCAGCACCGTCCCGGCGCCGATCACGGCGCGGCCTGCGAACCGCCGCGCGAGGCGGGCGATGCTGTCGAGCGGCTCGGGCGAATTGAGCGGCACCTCGATCAGCGTGAAGCCGGCCTCGACCAGGGCGTCGCCGATCGCCTCCACCTCGTCCGGGCGCACGCCGCGCAGGATCGCGATCAGCGGGCAGCGCGCAAAGGCGGCGTCGAAGGCGGGGATATGGCTCATGCGATCAGGGCTCCGATTTGCTCGATTCCGGCGATGAAGGCCGCATGGCTGTCGACCAGCCGTGCGGCGCGGCCCTGCAGCTCGATCGCTGCGCCATACAGGCCGCCGAGCACCGGATCGGCGAGGACATGGATGGTATCGTGGTTCGTCCCGGCGAGCCGCGCGGCGACGTCGCCGCCGATCAGCAGGCCGCTGGCGAAGGAGGCGGCATCGGCGTCGTCGCGCAGGCCGAGCAGCTTGGCCGCGCGGATGCCGAACAGCGATGCGGCGAGATCGCGCCTGGCGCCCTCGGCGACCCCGGCGTTGAAGGCGTCGCCCGGCATTACCTCGGCGCCCAGCTGCGCCGCGAGCAGACCGTGCGCCCGGATCAGCGCGAACAGTTCGCCGGTCATCGCCGTGGTGAAGGACGCGATCTCGCCGCCCGCCATCTCCACCCATTTGCAATGCGTGCCCGGCTGGCAGAGCAGCGCATCGGCGGGGGCGAGCCCGGCCGCGACGGCGCCGAGCAGCTGGACCTCCTCGCCGCGCATCACGTCCGCCCGGCCCGCCTCGAGCGTCGAGATGCCCGGCACGATCGCGGTGCGGTCGTCGATCCACGTCAGCCCCGTGGCAAGCGCGGGCAGTCCGGCCGGCGCCGCGACATAGGGCGCGACCCGCCAGCCGATATTGGAGCCGACCATGCCGGCGAGCAGCATCGGCAGGTCGCCGAATCGCGCGCGGAGCGCGGCGGCCTCGCCTTCGAAGCCGCCCGGCGCCACGGCGGTCACGCCGCGATCGTCGCGTTCGGTGCGGGTGACCGCGCCCTGCTCGATCAGGAAGGTGCGGCGATTGGTCGTGCCCCAGTCGACCGCGAGGAAGCGGGATCCGAACCCGGTCATGCGCCCCGGCTCGCCGCCGACTGACTCGGCACCGGCTGACTCACCACCAGGTCGCATAGAGCGCGATCAGGATCAGGACCACGCCGAGCGCGCCGACATTGAACCCGGTGCTCGTTCCATAGCTGACATCGCGGGTCTCGATCGTGTCGGTATCGCCGCGCGATGGCGTGGCCAGCGAGACGATGACGGCGAGCGCCAGCGCCGCGAGGAACACCACGCCCATCCGGTCCATGAAGGGCAGGTCGGGCGTGGCGAGCTTCAGCACATAGGACAGCACGACCGAGGAGACCGCGGCCGCGATCGCGCCGGCTTCGTTCGCGCGCTTCCAGAACAGGCCGACCAGGAAGATCACCGTGATGCCGGGGGTGAAGAAGCCGGTGAACTCCTGGATGAACTGGAAGGCCTGCTCGCTGCTGCCGACCAGCGGCCGTGCCGCGAGGATCGCGATGATGATCGCGACGATCGCGGTGATCCGGCCGACCTTGACCAGATGGCCTTCGTCGCCGGCGCTGCCGCTGTCCGCGGCGCTCGGCTGGCGGCGGAACTTGGCGTAGAGATCCAGCGTGAAGATCGTCGCGATCGAATTGATCTTGGAGGCGGTCGACGCAATGATCGCGGCGATCAGCGCGGCGAAGACCAGGCCGAGCAGGCCGGTCGGCAGCAGGCGCATCATCGTCGGATAGGCTTCGTCCGGCTTGGCCAGGTCGGGCGCGAGCATCACCGCGGCGATTCCGGGCAGCACGATGATCAGCGGCATCAGCAGCTTGAGGAAGGCGGCGAACAGCACGCCCTTCTGCGCTTCGCCGATGCTCTTCGCGGCCAGCGCGCGCTGGATGATATACTGGTTGAATCCCCAGTAGCTCAGGTTCGCGATCCACATCCCGCCGATCAGCACCGAGAGGCCGGGCAGGTCCATATAATGCGGATCGCCCTTTTTCAGGATCATGTGGAAATGGCCGGGCAGTTCATGTGTCAGCTTGCTCCAGCCGGCCATCACGCCGCCCTCGCCGCCGATCTTGCCGAGCGTGAGCCAGGCGACGATCAGCCCGCCCAGCACCAGCAGCGTCACCTGCACGATGTCGGTAAGCGCGACGGCCTTCAGGCCGCCGCGCAGCTGGTAGAGCAGGGCGAAGGCGCCGAGGATCACGAGCGCCAGCGTCTGGTCGACGCCCGCCACCTTGTTCACCGCGATCGAGCCGAGCCAGATGATCGAGGTCAGGTTCACGAACACGTAGAGCGCGAGCCAGAAGACGGCCATCAGCGTGCGGATCGAGGTGCCGTACCGCTTCTCGAGGAACTGCGGCATCGTGTAGATCTCGTTGCGCAGGAAGATCGGCAGGAAGAACTTGCCGACGATCAGCAATGTCGCTGCCGCCATCCATTCGTACGAGGCGATGGCGAGGCCGATCGCATAGCCCGAGCCGGACATGCCGACGATCTGCTCGGCCGAGATGTTCGCTGCGATCAGCGATGCGCCGATCGCCCACCAGGGGAGGTTCTTCGAGGCGAGGAAATAGTCCGAGGTGTTCTTGGTATGGCCGGCCTTTTCGCGCGACACCCATTGGGCGAGCCCGAAGATGCCGATCGCATAGACGATGACGACAACAAGATCGATCGGCGACAATGACATGGCCTTCAGCTCCCCAAGCCCGGATATCCCGGCGCCGGCGGTTCGCACCGCGCTTCTTCGCCGATCGTGCCGCCATTCGCAGCCCGCGGTTCATTTATCTTATTTATTGGACTTGTCCAGCGGCGCGGCTTGGCTAACATGCCGGGGCAGCGTGCGGGGTCAGGGTCGTGACATCGCCAGCACAGGGGTCCAAGAGCGCGACAATGTCCAGTTCCTCCGCCACCGCCGATCCCCTGGAAGCGCGTCCGCAGCTTGGGCGCAACCTCACCTATGGCCTGCTCGACAGCCTGGGCCGCGCGATCGTGACGGGGCATTATGACGACAAGCCCTTTCCCACCGAGGCGGAGCTCGCCAGGCAGCACAGCGTCAGCCGGTCGGTCACGCGCGAGGCGGTGAAGATGCTGACGGCCAAGGGCCTGCTCAGCGCCCGGCCGCGCCAGGGCACGGTGATCCAGCCGGCGACTTCGTGGAACCTGTTCGACACGGACGTGCTCGGCTGGCTGCTCGAACGGCAATTCTCGGTCGACCTGCTCAAGCATTTCAACCAGCTGCGCGTCGCGATCGAGCCGGAGGCGGCGGCGCTCGCCGCGCGCTTCGGCGGCGAGGACGACCGGCGCAGCATTTCCGCCGGGCTTGCCCGGATGGAGGCGGCGGAGCGCGGGCTGGACGAGCCGCTCGATGCCGATATCGCCTTCCATGTCGCGATCCTGCGCGCCTCGAAGAACCCGTTCTATGCGCAGTTCCGCGAAGTCGTCGCCACCGCGCTGCGCACGTCGATCCGCTTCACCAACCGGATCAAGGGGCGCACCGCGAGCGTCGCCGATCACGCGGCGGTGCGCGACGCGATCGAGGCGCGCGATCCGGAAGGCGCCCGCGCGGCGATGCGGCACCTGATCGGCGACGTGCTCGACCTGATCGACCAGGTCGAGGCGGATGCGCGCTTCTAGGCCGCAGCCGGTCAGCGCCGGGCGGGCTGGCCGGTGGTCAGGCGATAGCTCATCACGTTGCGATAGGTCTGGCCCGGTTCGAGCCGGCCGCCGTTGAAGCCGAAGCCGGGCTGGTTGGGCGTGTCGGGGAAGATCTGCGGTTCCATCACGATCGCATCGCCTTCGCGATAGACGCGCTTCGCCTTGCCCATGGTGGTGCCGTCGAGGAAATTGCCCGAGTAGAATTGCAGGCCGGGCTGGTTCGACCACAGCTCGAAGCCGCGGCCGGAAGCCGGGTCGGTCACGCGCGCCATCAGATGCTGGGTCGGGGTGACGGCGTCGCCGATCACCCAATTATGGTCATAGCCGCGGCCGAAGACGATCTGCTGGTCGCTGCCGTCGCGGACGCGGTCGCCGATCGCGCGCGGCGTCCGGAAATCGAAGACGGTGCCCTTGACCGGGCGCAGCTCGCCGGTCGGGATCAGGCCGCTGTCGACCGGCGTGTAGCGCGCCGCCGGGATGGTCACGACATGGCCCATCGCGCCATTGGCGCTGCCCTCGCCCGACAGGTTCCAGTAGCTGTGGTTGGAGATGTTGACGATCGTCGTGCGGTCCGTGGTCGCGCGATACTCGATCGTCAGCACATTCTTCTCGTCGAGCGCATAGGTCGCCTCGACGGTGAGCGTGCCGGGATAGCCCTGCTCGCCGTCCCGGCTGACATAGCGCAGCGTCACCGAGGCGGAGGGGCCCGACTTTACCGACACGACCTCCCACAGCACCTTGTCGAAGCCGGCGGTGCCGCCATGGAGCGAGTTCGGGCCGTTGTTGACCGGCGCCTGATAGCCATGGCCGTCGATCGTGAAGCGGCCCCGGGCGATGCGGTTGGCGAAGCGGCCGACCGTGCCCCCGAAATATTGCGGCTTGTCGAGATAGTCGGCGAGGCTGGCATAGCCCAGCGCGACGTCCGCGCGCCGTCCGCTGCGATCGGGCATCACGAGCGATTGCAGGGACGCGCCATAGGCGATCACCGTCGCCGCGATGCCGCGGCCATTGCTGAGCGTGATCGCGGGCACCGCACGGCCATCGGGCAAGGTGCCGAAGTCCGATCGCTTGGCGTCCGCTGCCTGGGCCGGCGATGCGGCCAGCGCCGCAATCGCCATCAGCGGGGCGCATGCCGCCCCCAACCGCATCGCTTTCCTCATCCTCGCCATCCTCATTCTTGCTTTTGGTGTCGTGTCGGCAACGCCCTAGTGGCTGTCGCGTGGAATCCCCCGCGTCTGGGCGATGCGCTGGTATTTGACCGCGTCCTCGAGCACGGCACCGGTATCGAACTGGCCGACCAGCTTGCGCTGGATTTCCTGCCACGGCGTCTGCGAGGGCGGGACGGCGAGCGGCTCGCCTTCCGTCAGCGCGGCACGGCGACGGGCCAGTTCGGCATCGTCGACCAGCATGTCGGCGCGGCGCTTGTTCAGGTCGATGCGGATGCGGTCGCCGGTCTGGATCAGCGCGAGCCCGCCGCCCACTGCTGCCTCGGGGGCTGCGTTCAGGATCGAGGGCGAGCCGCTGGTGCCCGACTGACGCCCGTCGCCGATACAGGGCAGGGCGTGGATGCCGGCGCGGATCAGCGCCGCGGGCGGGCGCATGTTCACCACCTCGGCGCCCCCGGGATAGCCGACCGGTCCGGCGCCGCGCATCACCAGGATCGAGTTCTCGTCCAGGCCGAGTGCCGGATCGTCGATCCGGTGATGATAGTCCTCGGGCCCGTCGAACACGACCGCGACGCCTTCGAATGCATCGGGGTCTTCCGGGTTGCTCAGATAGGTCTCGCGGAACTGGTCCGAGATCACGCTGAGCTTGATCACTGCGGAATCGAACAGGTTGCCCGACAGCACCGAGAGCCCGGCGACCTTCTTCATCGGACGATCGAGCGGCAGGATCACGTCCTCGTCCGCGCTGACCGAGTCGGCGCAATTGTCCGCGACGGTCCGGCCGTTGGCGGTCAGCGCGCTGCCGTCGAGCAGGCCCGCGCGCAGCAACTGCCCCATCACGGCCGGCACGCCGCCGGCATGGTGGAAATCCTCGCCGAGATAGGTGCCGGCCGGCTGGAGATTGACCACCAGCGGGATGTCGGCGCCATGCTCCTCCCAGTCGGCGAGGCTGAGCTCGACGCCCATGTGGCGCGCGATCGCGTTGAGATGGATCGGCGCATTGGTCGATCCGCCGATCGCCGAGTTGACGCGGATCGCATTGAGGAAGGCGGTGCGCGTCAGGATGTCGGAGGGCTTGCGGTCGTTGTTGACCATCTCGACGATCTGCTTGCCGGTTTCCCAGGCGCATTGCTGCCGGTCGCGGTGCGGCGCCGGGATCGCGGCCGAGCCGGGCAGCGACATGCCGAGCGCCTCGGTCAGCGAGTTCATCGTCGTCGCGGTGCCCATGGTGTTGCAATAGCCGGTCGACGGGGCGGAGGAGGCGACCAGTGCGATGAAGCCCCTATAGTCGATTTCGCCCGCTGCGAGCATCTCGCGCGCCTTCCACACGATCGTGCCGGAGCCGGTGCGCTCGCCCTTGTACCAGCCGTTGAGCATGGGGCCGACCGACAGGGCGATGGCCGGGATATTCACCGTCGCCGCGGCCATCAGGCAGGCCGGGGTGGTCTTGTCGCAGCCGATCGTCAGCACCACGCCGTCGAGCGGATAGCCGTAGAGCGTCTCGACCAGGCCGAGATAGGCAAGGTTGCGATCCAGCCCGGCGGTCGGGCGCTTGCCGGTTTCCTGGATCGGATGGGTCGGGAATTCGATCGCGATGCCGCCCGCATCGCGAATGCCTTCCTTGACGCGCTGGGCAAGCACGATGTGGTGCCGATTGCAGGGGACGAGATCGCTGCCGGTCTGCGCGATGCCGATGATCGGCCGGCCCGACTGCAGTTCCTCGAGGCTCAGCCCGTAGTTGAGGTAGCGCTCGATATAGAGCGCGGTCATGTCCGGGTTGGCAGGATTGTCGAACCAGGAGCGGGACCTAAGAGTCCGGCCCTCGCCGCTGGTATCGCTCGTCGTCACGCTCATCACCCCTCCGGTCATCCGCTTCACTGCCTTGCCTGCGCCGGCGCTTGCGATCCGCCGGCGATGGTTAGCCGGGGTTGATACCGTCGGATAGGCGCAATAGAAAGCATATATATCGGACAAAATGACGTGAGGGGATGGCGCTTGAGCGGGGTTCGGGAAAAGATCAGGCTGGGACTCGTCGGCGTCGGCAAGATCGCGCGCGATCAGCATATTCCCGCGATCGGCGGCAATCAGCGCTTTGAGCTCGCCGCGGTCGCCAGCCGGCACGCCGGCGTAGAGGAGGTGCCGAGCTACCACGATATCGAGGCCATGCTTGCCGGCGACCATGGGCTCGCCGCCGTGGCGGTCTGCACGCCGCCCGCCGGACGCTTCGCGATCGCGCGTACGGCGATCGCGGCGGGGCTGCACGTCCTGCTCGAAAAGCCACCGGGCGCGACCGTCGCCGAAGTGGACGATCTCGTTGCGCGGGCGACAAAGGCCGGCGTGACACTGTTCGCCACCTGGCATTCGCGCGAGGCGGCCAGCGTGGATGCGGCGCGCGACTGGCTGGCTGACAAGCACATCCGCTCGGCGCATATCGAATGGCGCGAGGATATCCGCGTCTGGCATCCCGGGCAGGACTGGATCCTGGAGCCGGGTGGGTTCGGCGTGTTCGATCCCGGCATCAACGCGCTGTCGATCGCCACCGCGATCCTGCCCGAGGCGCTGATCGTGCAATCGGCCGAGCTTGAGATTCCGGCGGGTCGGGATTCGCCGATCGCGGCGACGGTGGTCATGTGCCACGGCACTGACACGCCCGTGCGCGTCGACCTCGATTTCCTCCAGACCGGACCGCAGTCCTGGAACATCACGGTCGAGACCGATGGCGGCACCCTGGTGCTGCGCGAAGGCGGCAAGCGCCTGTGGATCGCCGGCAAGGAGAAGTCGGTCGCGGCGGACGAGGAATATCCGCGCCTCTATCGTCGCTTCGCCGAACTGATCGAAGCCGGCCAAAGCGATGTCGACCTGCGGCCGCTGCAGCTGGTCGCTGACGCCTTCCTGCTCGCCCGCCGCACCGAGGTGGCGTCTTTCGACTTCTGACCTGAGGACCATTGCGATGATCGAGCGACGCGACTTTCTCGGCGCAGGTGTTGCCGGCATGGCGTTGGCCATGGCGGATTCGGCGCTGGCACGACCGCGTCCGGCGGCGGACGCAGCTGGAGCCGTGCCGTCGCGGGCGACCTTGCTCGATTCGGACTGGCGCTTCCATCTCGGCCACGCCGCGGACCTGACGAAGGACTTCGGCTTCGGGCTCAACCAGCGCACTTATGCCAAGGCTGGCTGGATGACGGCGGAGGCGTCGCGGCCGGCCTTCGACGACAGCGGTTGGGCGGCGGTGCAGCTGCCGCACGACTGGGCGGTCGACCTGCCCTCTGCGCCGCCGGCGACGCCGGCTTCGAAGGCAACTGAGGACGCCGTCGCCGCGCATGGGTTCAAGGCGATCGGGCGCGACCATCCGGAAAACAGCGTCGGCTGGTATCGCCGGGCGATCGCAATCGAGCCGGGCGACCGGGACCGTCGGCTATGGCTCGAATTCGATGGCGTGTTCCGCGACTGCCTCGTGTTCGTGAACGGCTATATCGCGACCCGCAACGAGAGCGGCTACGCGCCGTTCCGGGTCGATATCGACGACTTCCTGGATTATTCGGGTGGGCCCAACGTGATCGCCGTTCGTGTCGACGCCTCGCTCGGTGAGGGCTGGTTCTACGAGGGTGCCGGCATCTATCGCCACGTGCATCTGGTGCGCACCGGCCGGGTCCATATCCCGCAATGGGGGACATGCGTCCGCACTGTGCTGAGCGCTGCAGGCGCGACGGTGCAGGTGGCGACCGACATTGCCAATGACGGGCCGGCTGCGGCCGCGGTGACGGTGCGCCAGCGCGTGCGCGGTCCGGGCGGCGGCGAGGTGGCGCGGTTTGACGACATCGCCGTCACGGTCGCGGCGGAACAGAACGCCACGGTGGACGCCAGTGCGCGCGTCGCCGCGCCGTTGCTCTGGTCGATCGAGACTCCGCACCTCTACACGCTCGAGAGCGAGGTGATCGTCGGCGGTGCCGTAGTCGACCGGTTCGAGACGCCGTTCGGTATCCGCACGATCCAGCTCGATGCCGCGCGCGGCTTCCTGCTCAACGGCAAGCCCGTGAAGCTGCTCGGCACGTGCAACCATCAGGATCACGCCGGAGTCGGCACGGCCATCCCGGACCGGCTCCACGCATGGCGCGTCGAACAACTCCAGTCGATGGGCTCGAACGCCTGGCGCAGCGCGCACAATCCACCGGCCACCGCGCTGCTCGATATCTGCGACGCCAAGGGCATGCTGATGATGGTCGAGGCGCGGCTGAACAGCACCGCGCCCGATGCAATCGACCAGCTCGACCGGATCGTGCGCAGCGCGCGCAACCATCCAAGCGTGTTCATGTGGTCGGTCGGGAATGAGGAGCCGCACCAGGCGACCGAGCGCGGCGCGCGAATCTCGGCCGAGATGGTGCGGCGGGTCAAGGTGCTCGATCCGACCCGTCCGACCATCCAGGCCTTCGACAATGGTTTCGGCAAGGGCGCGTCGCGCGTGGTCGATGCGATCGGCTTCAACTACCGCACCGACAAGATCGAGGCGTTCCACGCCGAGTTCCCCGACCAGCCGGTCATCGGCACGGAAACCGGCAGCACCGTGGCGACGCGCGGAGAATATCGCAACGACCCGGCCCGGCACATCGTCCGCGCTTATGATACCGAGCATCCCTGGTGGGCTTCCACCGCTGAGGAATGGTGGTCGATCGCGGCTGACCGGCCTTATATCGCCGGGGGCTTCGTGTGGACCGGGTTCGATTATCGCGGGGAGCCGACGCCGTTCGCGCAGTGGCCGAGCGTGAACAGCTATTTCGGCATTCTCGACCTCTGCGGCTTTGCGAAGGACAATTACTGGTATTATCGCGCCTGGTGGCGGCCCGATCAGCCGATGGTTCACCTGCTGCCGCACTGGAACTGGCCGGGCCACGAGGGCCAGCCGGTCGAGGTGTGGGCGCATGGCAATTGCGACGAGATCGAACTGGTCGTGAACGGGCAGAGCGCCGGGCGCAAGGCGATGCCGCGCAACCGGCACCTCGCCTGGTCGGTGCCCTATGCGCCGGGGCGGATCGAAGCGTGTGGCTATAACCGCGGCAAGCTCGTTGCGCGGGACCGGCGCGAGACGACCGGGCCGGCGGCCGCGTTGCGCCTGGTGACAGACCGGCGCGGGATCGATGCCGATGGGCGCGATCTGGCCATGATCCGCGTCGAGGCGATCGACGCTGCGGGGCGGGTCGTTCCGACGGCGGATGTGCCGGTGACTTTCGCGCTGGAGGGGCCGGCACGGCTGATCGGCGTCGGCAATGGCGATCCGACCAGCACCGAATCCGACAAGGGGCCGCTGCGCTCTACTTTCAACGGCCTTTGTCAGGCAATCGTCCAGTCCGGTGGGGATGCAGGGGTAATCCGAGTCTCCGCCGCAAGCCCCGCGCTTTACCCTGCTTCGATCGGGATTGTTGCAGCGCGCACACAGTGAAGGAGGAAATTCGCGAATCCCCGGAGTGAGTCTTGACGCCGATATTATTTATCATATTATTCCGGCAAGGCACCTGCGAAGGCCGCTCAGGGAGGGTTTGATGACGCATAAATTCCGGATTCTGGCGACTGCCAGCTCGATATCGTTGTTGGTCTCGGCGCCTGCCTTGGCGCAAAGCGCTGCACCGGCGGATCAGGTGACAGCCACGGCCGATGTGCAGGATACAACGGCGGGCGATATCGTCGTTACCGGATACCGGGAATCGCTGCGTACGGCGCTGCAGTCCAAACGGAATGCCGACCGCGTCCAGGAGACCTTGTCGGCGGAGGATATCGGCAAGTTGCCCGAGGCGAGCATCGCCGAATCGCTTGCGCGGCTGCCCGGCCTCGCCACGAATCGCGACCGCGGCAACGGCACCCAGATCTCGATTCGCGGGCTAGGTCCCAACCTCGTCAACACGCTGCTCAACGGGCGCGAGATCGTTTCGGCTGAGGCCAATCGCAATATTCGCTATGACGATTATCCCGCGGAACTGCTGAGCGGCGCCTATGTCTACAAGTCGCCCACTGCGGCGCAGGTGGAGGGCGCAATAGCCGGGCAGGTCGATTTGCAGACGATCAAGCCGCTCGACTTCAACGAGCGCAAGATCGTGATCAACGCCCGTGCATCCTACAATGACCTCGCGAGCGACGTGGCCGATGCAAAGCCATTCGGATATATTGGCAGCATCTCTTATGTCGGCCAGTTCGCTGACCACACGCTCGGTATCGCGCTGGGTTATTCGGGCCGTCGCCAAGCCAACGCGACTGTCCGCACCAACATCTTTCGGCCGACCAACAGCTTCCAGGACCTCAACGGCGATGGGCAGGGCAACGACAATATCCCCTACGGCTATGAAGCACTGGTACGCGGTGGTGACGATATCCGTCATGGCGCCCTGGCAGCCGTGCAGTGGAAGCCCGGCGACGGCGCCTTCGAGCTGAACGGCGATTTCTTCTATTCACACGTAAAGTTCGACGAGACGCAGCGTGGCGTTCGTGCCGAGGGGCTGCCTTTCGGCAATAATTTCAGCAACGCGACCGTCACCGCCGGCACAGCGACGGGCATTACCGCCACCAATACTGGCGTCACCTACGGTCTCGACGTGCGCAACGTGAACGAATTGTTCTTCTTCAAGGACAATCTCTACGCAGGCGGGCTTAACGCGAAATGGCATACCGGCGCCTGGACCGTGACCGCCGACGCGGGCTATTTGTCGACGCACCGCGATCAGCAATTCCTGACGCTGCGTACCGAATTTTCGGCTACGACCCCGCCCTATACCTATCAGGATCTCTATGGATCGTCGGGCAGTTTCCTGATCCATCCCGGTGCCGTACCGGATATCAGCTTCAACCACGACCTGACCGACCCCTCGGTCAACCGCATCTCCGAATTCCAGATTCCGACCAATGGCGGCGGCGCGCCGCTGATCAATGACGAACTTCTGACGCTCAAGGGCGATATCCAGCGCGATTTCGACGGCGGCTTCATCAAGTCGATCGTTGCGGGCGCACGCTATACCGATCGGTCGAAGGACTTCAGCCAGCGCACCCAATATGGCTATATCGATCAGGCATTGCGCGTCGCGATTCCGGCCAATCTGATCAATGGCATCGTGCGCTTCCCGGGCGAGTTCGGCAATTTGCCGCCGACGCTGTCGATCAACATCCCCGCCGCCGTGCAGCAGTATTTCGGCAACATCGACCCGCAGGAATCCTTCTACGATCAGTCGTCAAGCTGGGTGGTCAAGGAAAAGACCTATGCGGGGTACGCGCAGGCATTGCTTGACGGTGAGCTCGGCTCGATCCCGGTTTCGGGCAATATCGGCCTGCGCGTGGTGCACACGGAAACCACTTCGAGCAGCACGACGATCGACGGGCGTGGCGCCACGCCTGTCGCAACGCCCTACCAAGTCGGGCAGAGCTTTACTGACTGGTTGCCCAACCTCAATCTGAAGTTCAAGCTGAGCGACAAATTGCAGCTGCGTTTCGGGGCGAGCAAGGCAATCGCGCGGGCGCCGCTCGATGATCTCAATGCAGGCTTTGGTCTCTATACGAGCGGTGGCACCAACGCCGCTTACGGCGGCAACCCCTTGCTCAAGCCGTTTCGGGCCAAGCAGTTGGACCTGACCTTCGAATATTATTTCGATCGGGATAGCGCGCTGACGATCTCCGGCTTCTTCAAGAAGCTGGACAGCTACATCGTGACCCAGGTGTCGCCGCTGAACATCGTCGACAGCGGTGGCAACACCATCACCGGCACCTTCTCGCAGCCCGTGAATGGCAAGGGCGGCACGATCAAGGGCTTTGAGGTGATGTTCCAGAAGGCGTTCACCTTCCTCCCGAAGCCACTGGACGGGCTTGGCGTGTATCTGAACTACAGCTTCACCGACAGCGACATCTCGGTGCAGGAGGCGGACAATGCCATCGGCACCATCGCTCTCCCGGGCCTCTCCAAGCATGTTGCCAATGCCACGCTCTATTACAGCAAGGCCGGATTCGAGGCACGCGTCGCCTACCGCTATCGCAGCGCATATGCGACCGAGCTCGGCGACACCGATCGGATCCTCTACACCAACGACGAGGGCGTGCTGGATTTCCAGACCTCGTACAAGTTCGGCGATGGTTCGAAGCTGAAGGGCCTCCAGCTGCTGGCCCAGGCGAGCAACCTGACGGATGAGCCGTTCGAGACCTATTATGGCGACAAGCGCCTGCAGGGCCGATACGAGAAATTCGGACGGCGTTTCATGTTCGGCTTCGGATACAGCTTCTGATGCTCGGGTCGGTCATCGCGCTCGCACTTGCCGCAGGTGCGGTGCCCACGCCGAAGCTCTATCTCGGCGCTGACCTGTCCTATGTGAACGAGATGGAGGATTGCGGCGCCGTCTATCGCGAGGCGGGCAAGCCGGTGGATCCCTTCGCGCTGGTGAAGGAGCATGGCGGGAATATCGTCCGGGTCCGCATCTGGAACGATGCGACCTGGACGAAATACAGCAACTATGCCGATGTGCTGAAAACGATCCGTCGCGCCCATGCGGCGGGGCTGCAGGTGCTGCTCGACTTCCATTATTCGGACGACTGGGCGGACGGCGAGAAGCAGATCGCGCCGGCAGCCTGGGCAAAGCTCGATACCCCCGGTCAGGCCAGGGCGCTGTACGATTATACGCGCGGCATCCTTGCCCGGCTCGACGCTGATGGCGCGATGCCCGAACTGGTGCAGGTCGGCAACGAGACCAACCCCGAGCTGATGGGCGGGGCAAAGGATCGCGCGATCAACTGGGACCGCAACGCCGTATTGTTGAACGCGGGGGTGAAGGCGGTGCGCGACGCGGGCAAGGCAGCGGGCAAGCCGCCGCGCGTGATGCTCCACATCGCGCAGCCTGAGCATGTCCTGCCCTGGTTCGACGCGGCGACCGTCGCGGGCGTGCTGGATTACGACATCATCGGGATCAGCTATTACAGCAAATGGTCGACCCGGACGATCGCGCAGCTCGGGCAGACGATCGCGGCGGCGAAGGCGCGCTACCGCGCCGATGTGATGGTCGTGGAAACCGCCTATCCCTTCACCAATGACGGCGCAGACGCCTCACCGAACCTGCTGGGCGAGGACAGTCTGATCAAGGGCTATCCGGCAACGCCCGACGGCCAGCTGCGCTACCTGAACGACCTGACGCAGACGGTGGTCGACAATGGGGGGATCGGCGTCGTCTATTGGGAACCGGCCTGGGTGTCGACGCGGTGTCGGACGCGCTGGGGCGTCGGCTCGAACTGGGAGAACGCGGCGTGGTTCGACCTGAAGAAGCACGAGGCTTTACCGGCCATCGGCTTTATGGGGCGGACCTACACGCCGGCGCCAAGGCCCTGAGCCGGGGCAGGATACTGACTTCGCGCGGGCGCTCCCCATATTGATGCAATGCGCGCCACCCAGATCGACCTTTTCGGCCCGGCTACCTCGCCGGGATACCCTCCCGGACTTGCCTTTGCAGAAAGTGTCATCTCGTGGGATGAAGAACAGGCGCTGATCGCGCAACTCGACGGGATCGCGGTGGCGCCGTTCCGTTTCCAGGGATGGCTCGGCAAGCGGCTGACGGCCTCGTTCGGCTGGCGCTACGATTTCGAGGATGCAAGCTTTGGTCCCACCGAGGCCATTCCCGATTTCCTGCAGCCGCTGCGCGAACGGGCTGCTGCCTTTGCGGGGCTGGCGATGGAGGAACTCGTCCAGGCGCTGGTCGTGCGCTACGATCCGGGCGCCGGGATCGGCTGGCACCGCGACCGCCCGGTATTCGAGCATGTCGTCGGCATCTCGCTGGAAGCGCCCGCGACGCTTCGGTTGCGGCGGCGCTCGGATGATGGCTTCGAGCGTGCGGCCGTGCCGCTTCCGCCGCGCTCGATCTATCATCTGGGCGGCGTCGCGCGGCACGCCTGGGAACATAGCATCACGCCGATGACGCAGCGCCGCTGGTCGGTGACCTTTCGCAGCCTGTCCGACAAAGGGCGGCGCGCGCCGGTATCGGTCTAGCGCGGCGGCCTTTCCGCAGCCAGCTGCCGCGACGCGACGCCCTGCAGCTTGACGGCGAGTTCGGGCGAGAGGCCGAGATCGTCGGCGGCCTTTTCCCTGGCGCCGAGGGTGCGCGGATCGACTCCGGTAACCCGGCCGAAGATCACCAGTGCTTCGAGATAATAGCCCGCGACGCTCGCATGGTATTGGTCATAGGTCCAAAGATCGACCTGGCCGAACGTCGTGCCGTCATAGGGGTTCGGGTCGGCTATTCCTTCCGCGAACGCGCGGTTCCACGCTTCGCCCACCGGCACGACGCCGGCGATGAGCTTCGAATTGGCCAAAGCGAGGTTGGCGGCCCTCCGCAGGTCGATCGCCATCGCCGTGATGGGCCTGCCCGACCAGCCGCCGCGGGGCCTGTAGGTCTGGTCGGCGCGCGACCAGGTCGAGGTCAGCTCGATCCGGACGCCGGGATTGCGCTGGCGGAACATGCCGGCGAGCAGTGCCGAGTAGCGCAGCAGCATCGTCGGATCGCCCGGCTTGTCGCGGTCGAGCGTGCTCAGGTCCTGCAGCATCACGACGTCCCACGGGCGGTCGATCAGCGCGCGCCGTTCTTCATAGTGAAAGCCAAGGCCCTTGCCGCCTTGCGTCTCCAGGCTGACCTCGTAGCGCAGGCCCGATTCCTCGGCGAACAACTTGAACATCGCCGGCACGCCGCCAGTGCCGTCCCGCGTCAGGTCGGTCACCGTATCGGCACGATAGCGGCGCGCGGCCGAGTGCGCGCCCTGGGTGAAGCTGTTGCCGACGAACAGGATCGAGATCGGGCGAGCGGGCGTCGTCGCCACCACCTGGGGCGGAGCGACCTGCGCGCCGGCCGTGGCCGGCGCGAACGCCGCCGCCAGCATCAAGCCCAAGGTCCTTGTCATCTTCATCCGCGCGCCCCTCAAAACTTCTTGCTGATCGACGTGTACCAATAGCGACCATAGGGGCTGTACAGCGATCCGAGATAGCCATCCCCCGCGAGCGGCGGTTGCTTGTCGAAGATGTTGCGCGCGCCGACGCGGATGCGCGTATCGGCGAGCGGCCCCTTGCGGAAGCGATATTGCGCGTAGAGATTGAACGTCGTCTGGCCATCGACGACATACGGATTGCCGTTCGAATCGAGGAAGTTGGTATCGTAGACCGAGCTGGTCAGGTTGGCGAAGCCGCCGACCTGGACCGGGCCGGACGACCAGGTGAGGGATCCCGTCACCCGCCATTTCGGCTTGCCGCGGACCTGGATCAGGTCAGTCGAGTCGGTGAGCGGGGTCGCGATATTGATCGTTCCCGCCGCCCGCGCATCGAACAGCGCCTGGATGCTCGGCGGAATCTCGCGCGAATATTTGGTAAGGCGCGCCGCGTTGATGTTGAGATCGAAGTCGCCGATCCCGGTGTGGCGGATCGCGTAGATCAGCGCGAGATCCACGCCCTGCACCGTCTGCGGCTGCAGGTTGACGAACTGGTCGCGAATCTGCGTGACCGCACCGGCTGCGGCGAGGCCGGTGTCGGCGAAGACGGGCAGATCATCCGCGGTCGGCGCGGCGCGGATCACGTTCGGGTTGCTCGATCCCTGCTGGCGCAGGAGATAATCGAGGACCAGCGCGTTCTGCGGACCGAACTGGCCGACGATGCCGACCTGATGAATCGACCAGAAGTCGCCGGTCAGCGTCAGCTTGCCGAAGCGCCGCGGGATGAATTTCGGCTCGATTACTGCGCCCACGGTCCAGTTCGTGCTGTTCTCCGGCTTCAGGTCGGGATTGCCGGCGACGAAGATGGAATAGCTGATGCCGCGATTGCAGGCGTTGAAGCTCGAGATGCGGCCGGCGCGCAGATCCGCCTCGCAGCGATAGAAATCGGTGTTGGAGCCGAGCCGCGAATATTGCACCGTCTTCGTCTGTTCGAGGTTCGGCGCGCGGAACCCCTGCGACCAGGAGCCGCGCAGCCGCAGCCCGTCGAGCAGATCCCACGCGGCGGCGATCTTGGGCTTCGCGACCGATCCGAAGTCACTGTAATGCTCGAAGCGGCCGGCAAGCTGGACGTCGATGCGGCGCACCAGCGGAATGTTCATCTCGGGCGAGATCACCGGGACGGCGAGTTCGGCAAAGCCCGAGACGACGGTGCGCGCGCCGCGTGTGCTGGGTGTCGGGCTGACCGCGGCGACGTTGCTGAGCGAGGTCTCGCCGGTGACCGCATCGGTGAAGGTGATGCTGCCGTTGAGGTTGGGATCGCGATCGTCCTGCTGGGTTTCGCGCCGGCCCTCCACGCCCAGCGCGATTCCGAGATTGCCGCCCGGCAGGCTCAGCAAATCGGCCTTGGACAGCTTGAAATCCGCCAGGCCGAGCGTGGTCCTGGAACGGCGCTTCAGTTTGAAGGTGATCGCGTCGATCGCGGCCCGGGAGGAGGGTGTGCAGTCGCCCACGCTCGGGTTGGACGAACAGCCGCCGCTGAACGGGTTATAGGCATCCGGGGTGGAGAGGGCGAGGCTCTGCTGCAGTTTCGTCATGTTGATCGCGTCCGAGCGATCGGTCGCCTCGGCTTCCGAATAGAGGATCGCGCTGTCGAAATCGAAGCCGAGAAGATGCCCGCGCGCTCCTGCGAGGAAACGCGACTGCCAGTTGGTGACATCGACGTGCTGCGGCCCGGTATCGACGAAGCGATAGGTGCTGAGCCGGACCGGCAGGCCGGCGGCGGGCACGTTGGTGAGCCCGGGAATGCGGTTCGGATTTACCATGCCGTTGGCGAAGACGGTCGGGCCGAACGGGTTCCAATAGTTGCTGGCCGGGACGACGATCGCATTGAGGTTGATCGTCGGCGGCTGGATCGCGTGGGTGGTCGCACGGTAATAGCCGATCTCGGTATAGAGCGTGACGCTGTCGCTGACGTCGTAATGGCCGGTGAGGAAGCTGTTGAAACGCTGGACGCTCGGCGTGACCGTCGTGTCGACCGCATTGTCGAAGCGCTCGTTGCGCAGCGTCGTGCTCGTCGCGCGCGTGCCCGTGCCATAGCAGACGTCGGTGCTGATCGTGATCGCGCAGCCCGGATCGAGCGCGGACTGGGTGTGAAAGGCCCCGGCCGAGGAGGTAAGTGCCTTGCTGCCCTGGCGGATCGTGCCCGGGCCGCCGACAACGGCGAGATTGGCCCAGGGTGACTGGGTCGCGCGGCCATCCGCCGAGGTGTTGCCGGCAAAGGCGGGATCGTCCGCAAAGAAGGAGCGGAGATCGTTGGTCGCGGTATAAGGCTGATCTTCGGCGAGCTGAGCCGTGCGCCTGGTGTAGTCGAGGAAGAGCGAGACGTTCGCGCGGCCGTCGGCGAAATTGTGCCCGGCGAAACCGGTCACTTCCCATTCACGGCGGTGGGTGCCCTCGGCAAAGCCGAAGCGACCGTCGAGCGAAGCGCCGTTGAAATCGTCGCGCGTGACGGTGTTGACCACGCCCGCTACCGCGTCCGCGCCGTAGATCGCCGCCGCGCCGTCGCGCAGAATCTCGAGCCGCTCGACGCCCGCGACGGGAATCGCGTTGGAATTGTAGCCGAGCACCGGCACATTGCCTTCGCCCGCCTGGCTGGTCGGGTGCGAGACCAGCCGCCGGCCATTGAGCAGCACGAGCGTGTTGCCGACGCCGAGATTGCGCAGGTTGATCGAATTGACGTCGCCGCGTGCTGCGTTGCTGGTCTGCGGGTTGTTGGACGGATTGAAGGTAACCTCGCCCATTTGGGGGATGGACCGGATCAGGTCGTCGCCCGAGACCGCGCCGGTCGCATCGATCTGCTTCGAGTCCAGCACCGTGACGGGCAGGGCGGCCGTGACGCTGGAACCGCGAATCTGCGACCCGACGACGACGATGTCCTTGGCCGGATCCGGCGCGTCGTCAGCGGCGGCGACGCCGTTGTCCTGCGGCGCGTTGACGGGCGCCGCCGGCGCTTCCTGCGCCGAGGCGCTGGCGGTCGCGAGCGCGGCGAAGGCGGTGCCGGCAAGCAGGGTCGCCGATCGGATTGCACGGTTCATGTCTCTCTCCCCATTTTATTGTTCTTCAGTCGGTAGCGGCGCCCACGATCTCGGGTGCGATCATCGCCTCGGGTGGCGGCAGCGCTTGTCCGGCGAGCGCAGCATCGAGGCGGTCCCGGTCAAGCGCGCCCTCCCAGCGCGCGACAACGACGGTCGCGACGGCATTGCCGACGAAATTGGTCAGGCTGCGGCATTCCGACATGAAGCGGTCGACGCCCAGGATCAGCGCCATGCCGGCGACCGGCACCGTCGGCACGATCGAGAGTGTCGCCGCCAGCGTGATGAAGCCGGCGCCGGTGACGCCAGCTGCGCCTTTCGAGCTCAGCATCGCCACGACGAGCAGGGTGAGCTGCTGGCCAAGCGACAGGTGGACGTTGGTTGCCTGGGCAATGAACAGCGCCGCGAGCGTCATGTAGATGTTGGTGCCGTCCAGGTTGAACGAATAGCCGGTCGGGACGACCAGCCCGACCACGCCCTTGTCGCAGCCCGCCCGCTCCATCTTGCCCATCAGGCTGGGCAGCGCGGCTTCGGACGACGAGGTGCCAAGCACGAGCAGCAACTCGGTACGCAGGTACACGATCAGGCGTATGATGGAGAAGCCGTGCGCTCGTGCCACCGTGCCGAGCACGACGAGTACGAAGAAGATCGAGGTGAGGTAGAAGGTGGCGACCAGCGCGCCGAGGTTGACCAGCGATCCCACGCCATATTTGCCGACCGTGAAGGCGATCGCACCGAACGCGCCGATCGGCGCCGCGCGCATCAGGATCCCGACCAGCCGGAATATGACGAGCGCGAGCCGCTCGATCAGGTCGAGCACCGGGGCGGCCGGCCTGCCGACCAGCGAAAGCGAAATGCCGAACAGAATCGCGACGAACAGGGTCTGGAGGATCGACCCGTCGGTCAGTGCCGAAACCATCGTCGTCGGGATGATGCTCATCAGAAACCCGGTGACGGTCGTGTCGTGCGCCTTGTGCGCATAATCGGCGACGGCGCCCTGATCGAGCGTAGCGGGGTCGACATTCATGCCGGCACCGGGCTGGACGACGTTTGCCACGACCAAGCCGACAATCAGCGCGAGGGTGGAGAAGACCAGGAAATAGCCGAAGGCCTTGGCCGCGACGCGCCCGACTGACGAGAGCTCGCGCATCCCGGCGATGCCGCTGGCGACCGAGAGGAAAATGACCGGCGCGATCACCATCTTCACCAGACTGATGAAGGCGTCTCCCAACGGCTTCAGCGTGGCGCCGAAGGTCGGCCAGAAATGCCCGACCGCGACGCCGAGTAAAATCGCGGCGAGAACCTGCACGTACAGATGCCGCCAGAGCGGCGCGCGTGCGGTTATGGTAGTGCCCTCGATGATCATTCAGTCCCTCTCGGCGCGCGGCGCGCGCTTCGGCCGCTTTCTGGTGAACGGCTGGTGGTCAGGATACGGCCACAGAATGCCGTGCGGGAAGGTGCTCGATAAATCTAATTAAGTCATTGAAATAATTATGATTATCGGATTCTTGTTGCTGGTGCATTCATAGAAGTGTGTGCAATTCCGCACATGACTCGGCGATTTTGTGTGATATACCGCCCAGGTGCCCCGCGCCATCTCTCCTATCAGGATCCGTGCGATCGCGGCACTCGGGCTCGTGCTGTTCGCGGGTGGCATATTGCTCTGGGCGGGCACGCGCTGGGCGCAGGCGCAGGCGGATTCGATTGCTGAAGCCACGGCCGTGCAGACTGCGCGTAGCCATGCCGGCCTCCTGACGAGCGAGTTGCAGAAGTTCCGGCTGCTGCCGCTGGTGCTGGTGGAATATCCGGACGTCGCCACCGCACTCGATACGCATACGCCTGCTGCGGTCGACCGGCTCAACCATACGCTGGAACTCCTGGCGACGCGTACCGATGCGGCTGCCATCTACGTGATCGACGCGAACGGGATGACGGTCGCCGCGAGCAACTGGCGCTTGCCCACCAGTTTCGTTGGGCAGAATTACAGCTTTCGCCCCTATTTTCGCGGCGCGATGGCGAATGGCGCCTCGGAGCTGTTCGCGCTGGGCACGGTCAGCGGCCGGCCGGGCCTGTTCCTTGCGCGGCGGCTCGACGTGAACGGCCGCCCGGCCGGCACCGTCGTGGTCAAGGTCGAGTTCGACCCGCTGGAAGCGATCTGGGCGCGTAGCGCTGGTCCGAGCTTCGTAACCGATGCGCATGGCGTGATCCTGATCACCAGCGTGCGCGGCTGGCGCTTCCGCACGACGCATCCGCTCGATCCGACCACGGTGGCGCAGGCGCGCTCGACGCTGCAGTTCGGGAGCATGCCACCGCGTGCTGCGCCCATCACGCTCGACGGCGCTGCCGCCACCGCGAACCTGGGCAGCGGGGATGTGCGCTATCGGGTCGGCTCGATGCCGGTGCCGCTTGCCGGCGCGCGGCTGGTGCATCTCGAACCGCTCGCCGCGCCGCTCGCAGCTGCCACGACCAGCGTGCGCCTCTGGGGTCTCGCGATCGTGATCGTTCTCGGCGCGGGCGCGGGGCTCGCGCTGCGCGCCCGCGAGAAGCGGCAGTTGCAACGCGAAGCCCGGGTCGCGCTGGAAGGCGAGGTTGCCCGGCGTACGGCCGAATTGCGCGAGACCAATGAGCAGCTCACGATCGAATCGCGGGAACGTGCGGAGGCGGAACGGCGCTTTCGCGCGGCGCGCGAGGAACTTGCCCAGGCCAACCGGCTGGGCTCGCTCGGCCAGATCACGGCCGGTGTCGCGCACGAGATCAACCAGCCGGTCGCTGCGATTCGTACCTTCGCTGAAAATGCGGGAACCTTTCTCGACCGCGACCAGATCGAGCCGGTGCGAGCCAACCTTGCCCAGATCATCGACCTGACGGCCCGGATCGGCACCATCACCGCCGAGTTGCGCAATTTCGCCCGGCGGCGCACGCCGGCACGCGGCGCGATCGCGATCGGATCGGTGATCGACGGCGCGTTGCTGATCCTCGGCGAGCGGGCACGCGACGTCGTGACGGTCGATATCGCGCTGGTGCACCGCCAAGCCGTCGTCGCCGGTGATCGCGTGCGGCTCGAACAGATTGTCGTCAATCTGCTTCAGAACGCGCTCGAGGCCGTGGAGGGGGTGGGCAAACCAAACATCCTGGTTACCGCGGCCTCTTCCGGCGATGACGTGCTCGTGACGGTCGGTGACAATGGCCGGGGCGTCGATCCCGCGGTCGCCGATCAACTCTTCGCCCCCTTTGTCTCGGCCAAGCCCGAAGGACTGGGGCTGGGCCTCGCCATCGCGCGTGACATCGCTCGCGAATTCGGCGGCGAGCTGGAGATCGGCCGTTCGGCACTGGCCGGTGCGGCCTTCACGCTGCGCCTGAAGCGCGCCTGATGCTGTTCCCGACCGAACAAAGCATCTTCTTCGTCGAGGACGATGCCCAGCTCCGCGCGGCGGCGATCCAGACTCTGGAGCTTGCCGGGCTCAGCGTCCGGCCCTTTGCCAGCGCGGTGGAGGCGCTGCCCGAGGTCCATTCGGATTTTACCGGGGCGATCGTCTCCGACATCCGCATGCCGGGGATTGACGGACTGCAACTGCTCGAACGCGTCCGGGCGATCGATCCCGACATCCCGGTCATCCTCATTACCGGCCATGGGGACGTGGCGATGGCGGTCGGGGCGCTGCGCGACGGCGCCTTTGATTTCCTGACCAAGCCCTTCGCCGCCGATCACCTCGTCGCGGCAACGAACAAGGCGTTGGAGAAGCGCCTGCTCGTGCTCGACAACCGACGGTTGCGGGCCGCGGCGGCGGCAGTTGACGAGGCCGGGCCGCTGATTGGCGACAGCGCGCCGATGGTTCAGCTGCGCGGCACTATCCGCCAACTCGCGCTCGCCGATATCGACGTGCTGGTGGAGGGCGAAACAGGCACGGGCAAGGAACTCGTCGCCTTGCTGCTGCACCGGCTCGGCGGGCGGCGCAGCCGGCCCTTCATCGCGGTCAATTGCGGTGCGCTGCCCGATGCGCTGGCGGAAATCGAACTGTTCGGTCACGCCGCCGACAGCGTGCCGCACACCAGGCTGGCGCGGATCGGCCAGGTCGAGGCGTCGAGCGGTGGCACGCTGCTGCTCGACGAGATCGATTCCATGGCGCCTGCCGTCCAGACGCGGATGCTCCGCGTCCTCGAGGAGCGCGAAGTGCAGCCGATCGGCGACACGCGCCCGCGGACGGTCGACCTGCGCGTCGTCGCGACGAGCAAGACCGATCTCGGCAATGCCGCGCGCGACGGGCGTTTCCGCGCCGATCTCTACTACCGGTTGAATGTCGTCCGCCTGCGCGTGCCGCCGCTGCGCGAGCGGCGCGAAGACGTGGCGCAGCTTTTCGCGAGCTTTGTCGAGGCGGCCAAGCAGCAGACCGGTGGCAAGGCCTTCGTGCTGACGGATTCGGTGCGGCGGCACCTTCGGTCGCACGACTGGCCGGGCAATGTCCGCGAACTGCGCAACTTCGCCTTTCGCGCGGTGCTCGGCCTGGCGGAGACGCCGGATGCTCCTGCGATCGCCGACCGACCCAGCCTGCCGCAGCGGCTGAACCAGTTCGAGGCGGCGGCGATCGAGGAAGTGCTCCGGACCACGGGGGGAAGCGTTGCCGCGGCGCTTCCGTTGCTCGGGATTCCCCGCAAGACCTTCTACGACAAGGTCACGCGCCTCGGCATCCGGATCGAGGATTTCCGTACGCGTGCCTGAGCCCCGTGGGAGGATCGATCTCGCGGAAATCGGCGACATCGTCATCCTCATCGTCATCCTCGCGGCCGGCGCGTTTGCCGTCCCGGGCGGCGCCGGCGGGGGGAGCGGGGCGCGGAATTTCCCTGTTTTCGGGGCCGTAACAGGGAATTTTTCTTTTTTCCGGCGGCTTTTCGGCTATTTTGGCGTCATTTTCCGGTGTTATCTCAGAGTGTTGTCGGTGATTTCCCTGTTCCGCCGGAACAGGGAAATCATCCGTGCGGAACAGGGAATTGGGCCGGCCCGAGCAGGGAATGGGTCGCGCACGGTCGCGGGCGTGGATGGCCGGGATTGTTTCAGCCGCAACCGGGCGCAGCGCGAGGCGCAGCACGGCATGGAACAGCGGCAGCGCGGACGCGACGGCAGGCCAGGGCGGGAGCGCGTGAAGGGTAGCCATGGCGGGACGGTAGCCGGGGACCGGGATGGTGTTGAATCAAGAGCAGGTGATCGGGGCGCGCGCTTGCAGGGAGCGCGCGCGCCTTGAGTTGCGACCGGTTGCGGGCCGAGATCGCCCAGCGGCCAATGTGTCGGGCCGGCTCGGTCAGCCGCCGGCACGGACGAGCAATATCCCTCGCTCGCGCAATGCGCCAACGAAGTGCGCCACGTCCACGCGACACTCAGCGGCGCCGATCTGAAACCTTTCTTCCAATGAAGCGCAAAGGCAGGATGCATTCTGCCCGGAATGCCCAAGGTCTGCCTGAATCAGACCACCCGCACTTCGAGAAGCGTCGGGCCGCTGGCCTGCAACGACCATGCGAGAGCCAGATCCAGTTCTTCCACTGCCACGACGCGTCGCGCCGGCACACCATGACTTTCCGCCAGGGCGACGAAGTCGATACCGGCGATGGTGGTTCCGGGCAGTTCATCCAACCCGAAACGCCGCGCGAAGTTGTCGAGGGCGGCATATCCGCCGTTGTTCAGGATAATGAAGCTGACGTCGGACCGCTGGTCGGCAGCGCTCCAAAGACCCTGGCTGGTATACATCGAGGAGCCATCGCCGAGCAGGCAGATGACCTTGTTCCCAGGCCGCGCACGCGCGATGCCAATGGCGGCGGGCAGGCCATAGCCAAGACCGCCTGCCGGGGTCGTGTAGAAGCCGCCAGCCTGGGTCACCGGCAAGTGATCGTGCATCGCATCGCGCGCGGTGGGCGCTTCTTCGACGATGATCGCCCCGTCCGGCCGCAGTGCCGCGACGCGCGCCATGACATGGGCAGGGGTCAGTGCCGGCACCGGCCGGGGGATCGGATGACGGGCGGTCGAGGCAGGCCCTTCGCGTCGACGCACCTGCTCCGCCAGGGCCAGCAGCCCCCCGCGGACATCGCCAAGCACGCCGGTTCCGCGGGGAAGGGTGGCAAGGTGCTGCGGGTCGTCGCTGAGCAGGGCGATCGCGGTGTCCTGGGGCCAGACACTCTCCCGTCCTTCGGCATGCCAGGTAAAGGCCGGCGCGCCGGCGACCACGACGATATCGTACGCATTGAGCAGCGCCACCAGCCGCTCTTCATAGCCGGGAAGAAAGCCGGCGAAGCGGGCATGATTCTCCGGAAAGACTTCTCTTCCCGTCAGCGGTGCCACCCACACGTCTGCGCCGGTCTTTTCCGCCAGTGCGATGGCCTGATCCCACGCGCCGCAGCGCGCGATGCCCGCACCAAGCACCAGGGCTGGCCGCGTCGCGTTGTCCAGCATCCCGGCGATGCGCGTAATCGCCGCCGGATCCGGAAAGCAGGTCAACGACAGGACAGGCAGTGCAGGCATGGGGCAATCGCGGTCCCAGTCATCGACCGGGATCGACACGAAGACCGGTCCAGTCGGTGGCGTCAGCGCGATATGGAAGGCTCGGATCAACGCCGCGGGCACGTCCTGCGCGCGCAAGGGTTCGGCAGCCCATTTTACATAAGGTCGCGGAAATTCCGTGGCGCGTTCCGCCCCCAGAAACGGATCGCGGGGCAATAACGATCGTGCCTGCTGGCCCGCCGTGATCACCAGCGGCGCGCCGCCGCGATAAGCGGTAAACAGACTGCCCAGTCCATTGCCTGTCCCCGCCGCCGAATGCAGGTTGACCAGCGCGGGACGGCCAGTGGCCTGCGCGTAGCCATCCGCCATGGCCACCACCACCGCTTCGTTGAGACCAAGGACATAGGCGATGTCAGATGGCATCGCCTGCAGCATGGGAAGCTCGGTCGAACCGGGATTGCCGAACAGCGCATCGACGCCAAAATGCT
>CAISGR010000058.1 GCA_903884945.1 uncultured bacterium | reverse complement strand
GGTTACGGGTGAGGAGAAGCGCAAGGTGATCGAGGCGGCGATCAAGCAGGGGCCGGCCTCGGCTTATCAGATCGTCCGCGTGCTCGCCGACGCTGAACTGCCCGTCGATATCCATTGGAGCCCCGCATGACCCTTCACGCCGATGTGAGCGCGGTCACCGACCGGATCATCAGCCGCTCGAAGCCGACGCGCGATGCCTATCTCGCGCTGATCCGGCACGAACGCGACAGCCATATCGATCGTCCGTCGCTCGGCTGCGCCAACCTCGCCCATGGCTATGCCGGCACCGAAGAGGACCGCGACACGATGCGGGCCGGCGGGCGGATGAACATCGGCATCGTCACCGCGTACAACGACATGCTGTCGGCGCACGCGCCCTATTATCGCTACCCCGAACAGATGAAGGTCTGGGCGCGCGAGGCCGGTGCCACCGCGCAGGTTGCCGGCGGCGTGCCGGCAATGTGCGACGGGGTCACCCAGGGCTATCCTGGTATGGAATTGTCGCTGTTCAGTCGTGACACCATCGCGCTGTCCACCGCTGTCGCGCTGAGCCACGGCATGTTCGAAGGCGCCGCGCTGCTCGGCATCTGCGACAAGATCGTCCCGGGCCTGCTGATGGGCGCGCTGCGCTTCGGTCATCTCCCGATGATCCTGGTTCCCGGCGGGCCGATGCGGTCTGGCCTGCCCAACAAGGCAAAGGCAGCGGTTCGCGAGCAGTTCGCAGAGGGGAAGGCGACCCGCGAGGACCTGCTCGACGCGGAGATCTCCGCCTATCATTCCAAGGGCACCTGCACCTTTTACGGCACCGCCAACTCCAACCAGATGATGATGGAGGTGATGGGCCTGCATATGCCGGGCGCAGCCTTCGCCAATCCGGGGACCAGGCTGCGGCAGGAACTCACGCGCGCCGCAGTGCATCAGCTGGCTGTGATCGGCTGGAATGGCGACGATTACCGGCCGCTCGGCGTATGCGTGGACGAAAAGGCGATCGTCAACGCCGCGATCGGCCTGCTCGCGACCGGCGGCTCGACCAACCATCTGATCCACCTGCCCGCGATCGCCGCGGCGGCCGGGATCGTGATCGACTGGGAAGATTTTGACCGGCTCTCCAAGGCCGTCCCCCTGATCGCCCGCGTATATCCCAACGGCTCGGCCGATGTGAACGGGTTCGAGGATGCCGGCGGCATGCCGTACGTGATTCGCGAACTGCTCGACGCGGGATTGCTTCACCGGGACTTGAAGACAGTCGCCGGGGATGACATGACAACGTACGCCAAACGCCCCGGGATCGAGGGCGAGGCGCTTGTCTGGAGGGATGCAGGGCCTAGTGGCGACGAGACGATCCTGCGCCCTGCCGCAGCACCCTTTGCGCCCGAAGGCGGTTTCCGGATCCTTACGGGCAATCTCGGCCGGGCCTGCATCAAGGTGAGCGCGGTGGAACATGATCGTTGGACGATTGAGGCGCCGTGTCGGGTCTTTTCCGACCAGGCCGAGGTGCAGGCTGCGTTCAAGGCCGGCGAGCTGGATCGCGACGTCGTCGTCGTGATGCGCTTCCAGGGTCCGCGCGCCAACGGCATGCCTGAACTCCACAAGCTGACCCCGCCGCTCGGCGTGCTGCAGAATCGAGGGTTCCGGGTCGCGCTGGTTACCGATGGCCGCATGTCCGGTGCGAGCGGCAAGGTGCCGTGCGCGATCCACTGCTCGCCCGAAGCACTTGGCGACGGTCCGCTGGCAAGGCTGCGCGACGGCGACGTGATCCGCATGTCGGCGGAGAGCGGGGAACTCGTCGCGCTGGTCGAGCCCGCGGAATGGGCGGCGCGCCCGTGCGCAGTACCGCCGGCGGCGGCCCAGGGCATGGGCCGCGAATTGTTCGGCCTGTTCCGGGCCTCGGCGAATGAAGCGGAAAAGGGCGCCTCGGCGGTCCTGGCCGCGATGGGATGGTAGGCATGGAAGTTGTCGCGGCCGATATCGGCGGAACGCATGTCCGTTTCGCGATCGCCGAGGTCGCGGATGGTCGCGTCGTGTCGCTCGGTGCGACCGCGACGCAGAAGACTGCCGATCATGCCAGCCTGCAGACCGCATGGCAGGCGTTCGCTGCCTCGCTCGACCGCCCCCTCCCTCGCGCCGCTGCGATCGCGGTGGCATCGCCGGTGGGCGGCGACCTGATCAAGCTCACCAACAACCCCTGGATCATCCGGCCCGCGCTGGTTCGCGAGCGCCTGAATGTCGACGATTTCGTCCTGATCAACGATTTCGGCGCGGTCGGCCATGCCGCCGCGCAGATGCCGGAGGAATCGTTCCTGCATCTTTGCGGCCCGGATGAGCCCTTTGCCGAGCGCGGCGTGCTGACGGTGTGCGGGCCCGGCACGGGTCTCGGCGTGGCGCAGGTGCACCGCACCGGTAACGGCTATCACGTCATCGAGACGGAGGGCGGCCATGTCGATTTCGCCCCGCTCGACGATCTCGAGGACGCGATGCTCAAGCGGCTGCGGCGAACCTATAACCGTGTCTCGACGGAACGGATCGTTGCCGGCCCGGGTATCGTCACCATCTACGAGACGCTGGCGGAAATCGAGGGGCGCCCGGTGCAGCGCCTCGACGACAAGGCGATCTGGATCGAGGCGCTGGAGGGCAAGGACAGCCTCGCGCTCGCCGCGCTCGATCGCTTCTGCCTCAGCCTCGGCGCGGTTGCCGGCGATCTCGCGCTGGCGCAGGGCGCCAAGGGTGTGGTCATCGCCGGCGGGCTCGGCCTTCGGCTCAAGGACCAACTCGCCCGGTCCGGCTTTGCCGAGCGTTTTGCCGCCAAGGGGCGTTTCCGATCGATGCTGGAGGCGATACCGGTGAAACTCATCACCCATCCCCAGCCCGGCCTGTTCGGCGCCGCGGCCGCCTTTGCCCAGGAGCACGCGAAATGAGCGGTATCGAAGAGATCATGCGGACGAGCGCGGTGATCCCCGTGCTGGTGATCGACGATGCCGCCACGGCCCGCCCGCTGGCCGAAGCGCTGGTTGCCGGGGGCCTGAGGGTGCTTGAGGTGACGATGCGCACGCCGGCGGCGCTCGAGGCGATCCGCGAGATGAAGCAGGTACCGGGCGCGATCGTCGGCGCCGGCACGGTAGTCTCGACCGAGCAGTACGAACTGGTGATGGAGGCCGGCGCTGAATTCATCGTCTCTCCGGGGCTCACCGAACGGCTGGCCACGCCGATCGTGGCGAGCGGCGTGCCCTTCCTGCCGGGGATCGCCACGGCGGGGGACATCATGCGCGGGCTCGATCTCGGGCTTGAGCATTTCAAGTTCTTCCCGGCCGAAACTTCGGGCGGGCTGAAGGCCCTCAAGGCGCTCGCGGCGCCCTTCTACCAGTGCAAGTTCTGCCCCACCGGCGGCATCACCGAGGCAAGCGCGCCCGACTGGCTCGGTTTCGGGCCGGTGCTGTGCGTGGGCGGCAGCTGGGTAACGGGCGGGACGATGGCCGAGGTCGAGGCGAAGGCACGGGCCGCCGCGGGGTTGCGCCGCTAGCAGCCCTTCGCCCGTGAAAGGCGTGGCGCAGGGAAGTCACATCTCGCCGCGCGACCGCCGGATCGCATACCATTTCTGGACATTGGCATTATGCTGGTCGAGCGTGTCGGCAAAGACATGCCCGCCCGTCCCGTCAGCGACGAAATAAAGCGCGTTGGACTGGGCCGGATCAAGCACCGCGTCGATCGACGCGCGGCCCGGATTGCAGATCGGCCCCGCCGGCAGGCCGGTCATGGCATAGGTATTATAGTCGTTCACCGCATGGACCTCGGACGCGAGGATCCGCCGCCCCAGCGGCCGCCCCTTGGTGATCGGGTAGATGATCGTCGGATCCGCCTGGAGCATCATGCCCCGCTTCAATCGGTTCGAATAGACCGCGGCAACCATGCGGCGTTCGCTGGGCTTGCCCGTTTCCTTTTCCACGATCGAGGCGAGGATGAGCGCCTCGCGCGGCGTGCTCACCGCAATCCCCGGCTTGCGCTTCTCCCAGGCCGAGGCGAGGTAGCGCACCATCGCCCGCTGCATTCGCTTGATCATGAACAGGCGGGTATTGCCGCGCTGGAAGCTGTAGCTGTCGGGCAGGATCGTGCCCTCTACCGGCATGATCGACGGGCCTTCGAGCCCCTGGGTCTTGTCGAGCGCATCCTTCACCATCACCGAGGGCCAGCCCTCCGGAATGGTCACGAAGCGCTGCAGCGTCTTCCCACCCTGCAGGACCTTCAGGATATCGGCCTGGCTGAGATGCGCGGGCAGCCGATATTCGCCTGCCTTGATCGGCGCCCCCGATCCGAGCACGCGCGCGAACAAGCGAAACTGGTTGGCGGATCGGATCGCACCCGCCTTTTCCAGCTGTTCCGAGGCGGTCGCGAGACTGGTACCCGGCGCGATCTGGATGGTGATATTGTGCTTGAGCGTCCCCGGCCCGCCCCAGAATTGCAGGCCGACGAACGCCGTGACGATCGCGGCGAGCGCCAGCAGCAGCCCGAGGCAGCCGAGCTTGCGCACCTTTGCTAGACGGCCCGCATCACGAGGCTGGCATTGGTGCCGCCAAAGCCGAAGCTGTTGTTGAGCACTGCCTTCACCGAGCGCTTCTTGGCGACATGCGGCACGAGATCGACCCCGGCGCAATTCTCGCTCGGATTGTCGAGATTGAGCGTCGGCGGCACGATCTGGTCGCGCAGCGCCAGGATGCAGAAGATGCTTTCCACCGCGCCCGCGCCGCCGAGCAGGTGCCCGATCGCGGATTTGGTCGAGCTCATCGACAGCGTGTCGATATTGTTGCCGAACAGGCGGCGCACCGCGTTCAGTTCGAGCTCGTCGCCCAGCGGCGTCGAGGTGCCGTGCGCGTTGATATAGTCGATGTCCGACAGCGCGAGGCCGGACTTGCGCATGGCCATTTCCATCGAGCGGAACGCGCCCGAGCCTTCCGGATGCGGCGCGGTGACGTGATAGGCATCGCCCGACAGGCCATAGCCGATCACTTCGGCATAGATCTTCGCGCCGCGCGCCTTGGCGCGCTCATATTCCTCGAGCACGACCACGCCGGCACCCTCGCCCATCACGAAGCCGTCGCGGTCCTTGTCATAAGGCCGGCTGCCCTTTTCGGGGGTGTCGTTGAAATTGGTCGACAGCGCGCGCGCCTGCGAGAAGCCCGCGATGCCGAGCGGGCAGATCGCGCCCTCGGCGCCGCCGGCGAGCATCACATCGGCATCGTCCATCGCGATCATGCGCGCGGCATCGCCGATCGAATGCGCCCCGGTCGAGCAGGCCGTCACGACGGCGTGGTTCGGGCCCATCAGGCCGTATTTGATCTGCACCTGGCCGGTGATGAGGTTGATCAGGCGGCCATGGACGAAGTGCGGCGACACGCGGCGCGGCCCCTTTTCGTGCAGCACGATCGATTCGCTGGCGATCCCCGGAAGACCGCCAATGCCGGACCCGATCGAGCACCCCGCGCGGAAGCGCTCTGCCTCGCTCATGTTGGTCAGGCCGGCGTCCTCGAGCGCCTGCCCGGCCGCATCGATGCCGTAGATGATGAACGGATCGACCTGGCGCTGCACCTTGTGGTCGACGCGCTTGCCGGGATCGAAGCCATATTCATGGTCGGCCGGCTTCACCTCGCAGGCGATCCGGCATGCATAATCGGTCGCGTCGAAACGCGTGATCGTGCCCGCGCCCGATTTGGCGGCGATGATGTTCGCCCAGGCGGTTTCAACATCGGCGCCAAGCGGCGTCACAAGCCCCAGCCCGGTTACGACAACACGGCGCATGGCCATCTCCGTTATTCTGTTCGTCAAATAGGAACGGCCCCCCGTCCCGGTTGGTTGCCCTGGGACGGGGAGCCGTTCATGCCTTGTTGCCCGGTCCGGGCGAGGCGGGGCGCCTGGGCGCCATCCGCCAGATCAGTCCTTGTGCTCGTCGATGAAGGTGATCGCGTCCTTCACGGTCGTGATCTTCTCCGCGGCGTCGTCCGGGATCTCGACCTCGAACTCTTCCTCGAAGGCCATCACCAGCTCGACGATATCGAGGCTGTCCGCGCCCAGATCGTCGATGAAGCTCGCGTCTTCGGTGACCTTGTCGGCTTCGACGCCGAGATGCTCGACGACGATCTTCTTAACCCGGTCTGCGGTCTCGCTCATTGTTATCGTCCCTCTTTCTCTGGGGGTTCTGAATTCCTGAACGCACGTAGAACGCGCGTGGTGCCCTTGCAAGGGGGCGCAGGCTCAGGATCCGGCAGGCCTCGGCCGCATCCTGCTCCACGATGATCGCCGGGATGCCCGAATTCAGCACCAGACCGGCCATCCAGCGCTCCTTCGCGATACGATTTTCCCGGCCGTCGGTCAGATCATCGCCATCCCGCCGTTCACATGCAGCGTCTGGCCGGTGACATACCCCGCCTCGCGGCTCGCCAGATAGACCACCGCCGCGCCGATATCGCTGCCCTTCCCCATATATCCCGCGGGAATCCGCGCGTTGAGCGCTTCCTTCTGCGCATCGGGCAGGGCATCCGTCATCGGCGAGGCGATGAAGCCGGGCGCGACGCAGTTCACCGTGATGCCGCGGCTCGCCAGCTCCTGGGCGAGCGCCTTGGACATGCCGACCAGCCCCGCCTTCGACGCGGCGTAATTGGCCTGGCCAGGATTGCCCGTGGTGCCGACCACGGAGGTAATCGACACGATCCGGCCGAAACGCGCCTTCATCATCGGCCGCGCAGCGGCGCGGACCAGCCGAAAGGCTGCCTCGAGGTTGACGCGAATCACCTGGTCCCACTCCTCGTCCTTCATCCGCATGACGAGGTTGTCGCGCGTCACCCCGGCATTGTTGACCAGGATATCGATCTTGCCGAGCGCTTCGACTGCCTGCGGCACCAGCGCATCGACCGCGGACGCGTCCGAGAGATCGCAGGGCAGTGCGACATGGTCGCCGCCCAGGCTCGCCCTGAACGCGTCGAGCTTGGCCGCATTGGATCCGGACACCGCAAGCCGCGCACCCTGCCCCGCCAGTGCCTGCGCAATCGCCGAGCCGATCCCGCCGGAAGCGCCGGTCACCAGCGCGGTCATGCCTGTAAGGTCGAACATCATTCTCTCCTCTTTCTTCTCCCCTCGTGGGAGAAGGTGGCGCCGGGCGCCGGATGAGGGGAAGCGAGTTGGAAACACCCGCCAGTGCCTCCCTCACCTTCCCACCGCTTAGCGATGGGCCCAAGCCCTCTCCCACACGGGGAGAGAGGCGATCAAAGCGCCTTCGCGAGCGCCTCGATATCGGCCATCGTGATCACGCTCGTCGCATCGACATCGGGGACGATCCGCTTGACCATCGGCGTCAGCACCTTGCCGCCGAATTCGACGAAGCGCTCGACGCCCGTCTCCGCCATGGCAAGCACCGATTCGCGCCAGCGCACCATGCCGGTGACCTGCTCGACCAGCAGGCGGCGGATCGTATCCACGTCGCCCACCGGCGAGGCGGTGACGTTGGCGAACACCGGCACCAGCGGCGAATCGATCCGCGCGTCAGCCAGCGCCTTTTCCATCGCGTCGGCGGCGGGCTGCATCAGCGGGCAATGAAAGGGCGCCGAGACGGGCAGCAGCATCGCGCGCTTGGCGCCATATTCCTTGGCGATGTCGACCGCGCGCTCGATCGCGGCGCGCGTGCCTGAAATCACCACCTGGGAGGGATCATTGTCGTTCGCAACGCTGCAGACCTCGCCCTCCGCCGCGACATTGGCGATGATCCGCGCCTTTTCGACATCAGCGCCGAGCAGGGCCGCCATCGCCCCCTCGCCCACCGGCACGGCCGCCTGCATGGCGAGGCCGCGGTGCTTGAGCAGCAGCGCCGTCGTGGGCAGGTCGAGCGCGCCGGCCGCGCACAAGGCGCTGTATTCGCCGAGCGAATGGCCCGCGACATAATCGGCCTTGTCGGCCAGCCGGATGCCGCCCTCCTTCTCGAGCACGCGCAACGTCGCGATCGCATTGGCCATGATCGCTGGCTGGGCGTTCTCGGTCAGTTGGAGCTCGTCCTCGGGTCCCTCGCTCATCAGCTTGAAGAGACGCTGGCCAAGCGCCTCGTCCACTTCCTCGAACACGGCGCGCGCCACGGCGCTGGCCTCGGCAAGGGCCCGGCCCATGCCGACAGCCTGGCTGCCCTGCCCGGGGAAGATGAATGCGCGCATGTGGATGGCTCCTGTAATCAGGCGCGTCGGACTAGAAAGATGAACGGACTTAGGCAAGCCGCGACACATGGCGACCATTTCATACCCTGTCCGGCACGCGCCTGCGACAACCGACTCCCAGATAGGTGGGGACGCCGAACGAGGCGCCGCACCAACACCGTGGAGTAAGTATCATGAAGAAGCTCATCCTGACCGCGATCGCCGCTTCGCTCGTCGCAAGCCCGCTGGCGGCCACCGCCGCCTCGGCGCAGCAATATCAGCCCCGGCAGGAGCAGCGCCACACGACGGTGGTCCGTCACGAGCCCGGCCGCACCGTCGTCGTCAGCCGCGACGTCCGCCAGAACCGGCCGCACTATCGCGACTGGCGCCGGGGCGAACGTTTCGACTATCGTCAGGCGCGCAACTACCGCGTGGTCAATGATTACCGCGGCCGCCACCTGAAGGCACCGCCGCGCGGCTATCACTATGTCCAGTCGGGGAATGACGCGCTGCTGGTCGGCATCTCGTCCGGCGTGATCGCCGCCATCCTGACCGGGGCGCTCCGCTAAAAGGCGCCGGATGGCCGGGCGCGGGGCCTTGCCTTTCGCCCGGTTTCCGCTAAGGGACCTGCCATCGGGGTGGAGAGCGCACGCTTTCCGCCCCGGTTGCTATTGAAGACGATAGCCGGAGGGGCGTGGTGCATGGTGCGCACGTCAGCGATCGGCCAAGAGAAGAGAAAGAAGCATGGCTCTATACGAGCATGTGTTCCTTGCGCGCCAGGATCTGGCTCAGGCGCAGGTGGACACGCTGGCGGAAGCCGCCACCAAGATCATCGAGGATAACAAGGGCAAGGTCGTGAAGATCGAGTCCTGGGGCCTGCGCAGCCTCGCGTACAAGATCGCGAAGAACCGCAAGGCGCATTACGTGATGCTCGAGATCGACGCGCCCGCAGGTGTCGTCGCCGAGCTGGAACGCCAGACCCAGATCAACGAAGACATCATCCGCTACATGACCGTCAAGGTCGATGCCCTCGAAGAGGGACCGTCGGTGATGATGCGCAAGAGCGATCGTGATCGTGAACGCCGCGGCGAGCGTGGTGATCGCGGTGACCGTCCGGACCGTGGTGACCGGCCCGAGCGCCCGCGTCGCGACTTCGACGGCGAATAAAGGAGCATATAGACAATGGCACGCCCATTTTTCCGCCGCCGCAAGAGCTGCCCGTTTTCCGCCAAGGATGCCCCCCGGATCGACTATAAGGACGTCCGGCTGCTGCAGGGCTTCGTGTCCGAGCGTGGCAAGATCGTCCCGAGCCGCATCACTTCGGTGAGCGGCAAGAAGCAGCGCGAGCTCGCCCAGGCGATCAAGCGCGCCCGTCATCTGGGCCTGCTGCCCTACATCGTTAAGTAAGGAGCCGGACTCATGGATGTGATCCTGCTGGAACGAGTCGAGAAGCTCGGCAACATCGGCGACGTGGTGAAGGTGAAGGACGGTTTCGCCCGTAACTTCCTGCTGCCGAACAAGAAGGCGCTTCGTTCGAACGAAGCCAACCGCAAGGTGTTCGAGAAGAACCGCGAGAAGATCGTGGCCGAGAACGCCGCGCGTCGCGGCGAAGCCGAGACCGAGGCGAAGTCGATCGACGGCATCACGCTCACGCTGATCCGCCAGTCGTCCAACACCGGCCAGCTTTATGGTTCGGTCGCGGTTCGCGATCTGCTCGAACTGCTCGAGGCCGAAGGCCACAAGGTGCCGAAGTCGGCGATCGTGCTCAACAAGCCGATCAAGGCGATTGGCGTCTATGACGTGAAGGTCTCGCTGCATGCCGAGGTTTCCGTGACGATCAAGGTCAACGTCGCGCGCTCGCCCGAAGAGGCCGAGATGCAGGCGAAGGGCGTGGATGTCATGGCTGCGATGTTCGAAAAGGACGAAGCAGGCTTTGTCGAAGCCTATGACCCGAACGCAGAGCCGGGTGCGACCGCCGAAGTCGGCGCCGCTCCGGCCGCCGAAGCGGAAGAGTCGGCCGAAGGCTGATCGATCGCTGGTTGCTACGAAAAGGGCCGTCCGGAGCGATCCGGGCGGCCCTTTTCCGTGGCCCGCGATCAACGATCTTTTCGGATGCCGCCCCCGCGCCTAGCATGGCGCGAACGAACCGATGGCGGAGGCGGGTCGGCATGAAGCTGTTGAGTCTTTTCGCCCTGTGCGCGACGTTGGCGCCGGGGTATGCATATGCCCAGGCCGCACCGGTCGAGATCGGCGACTGGAGTGTCGGGCCCGAGGGCGAGTATCGTTGCCATATGCTTGGATCGTTCGGCGACGGCGTGATCAGCATCGCCGCTGATCCAGCAGGCAATGGAAATCTGGCCTTCTTCAGCAGCGTTCCCAGGCTCGAAAAGGCCGACTATGCCGCGAGCTATTCGTTCGACGGGTGGAAGACGGAGAAATCCGCCACGATGGTCCCGCTCAACCTCGCCGAAGGTCGCAAGCTGAAGCGCGTGCTCGCCACCGGCATTCGATCCGATTTCCTGCTGGGCCTGGCGCGCACGCGGCATCTATGGCTTCGCATCCCCGATATCGGCTTCGATGCGGATCTCGATATTCCGGACGCGGGCAGGATTTTTCTCGCGTTTGCCGACTGTATCCGGGCGATCGACTCACCGGATGCGGCGCGCTGAACGTGGCGCGCTTCGATCCGGACGCAAAAAGGGCCGCGCGGTCATCCCGCGCGGCCCTGTTTTCGGGCGATATGGCTGTGAGGTTACGGCGCCGCGACGCACGCACCCACTACCGCGACGAGCGGGATCAGGGCGAGGAAGATCGGAACGACGGATTTCATGGCCTGCTTTCGTTTGCTGTTCGAGGAACTTGCAGGAAAAATGCGCACGAGGGCCAAAGGTTTCAACAGGATGAACGGGAATATTTTTACGACGAAATGGAACTTGTGAGCGGCGAACCGATTGCGTGGGAGCCCCTGGGCTATCCGCCGCGCCAGCCCGTGCCGATCGTGCGGCAGGAGATGGCTTTCGCCCCGTAAGCCGCTTGTGTTTCCCTTCTCTCAAGCTCAGCCTCGTAACGCGTTGACATCCGCTGTAATCACGCGGCGGCCGGGCGTTGGGGGCTGCAGAAGATGGATTTCGGTCGAGGCGCTGCGGCACTCGGGCTGTGCTGGCTGGCACTGGTTGCGGCCGACCGGCCGGCCACGCTCGAGGAATCGGTGCTCGACGAGATCAACTATGTCCGCGCCCATCCCCACGAATATGCCGATGAGCTGCGCCGCTACCGCGACTTTTTCGATGGCCGCGTGGTGCGGCTTCCCGGCGATCCGGTAGGGGAGCTTACCCGTGAGGGCACCGATGCGGTCGACGACGCGATCGCCTTTCTCGACCGGCAGGCGCCCATGCCTGCGCTGGCGAATGGCAACCTGCTCGCCCGCGCCGCGCGGGATCTGGCGGACGAGCAGGCGTCGAGCGGCCTGAACGGCCATCGTTCCGCCGATGGGGCATCGCCCGGCGATCGGGTGAAGCGTCGCGGGGGCGATGTCTTCGTCAGCGAGACGATCTCCTATGGCTATGACCGGGCTGACGACGTCGTGCGGCAGTTGGTGATCGACGACGGCGTTGCGCACCGCGGGCACCGCGCCCTGATCTTCGGCACGGGCAACCGCTTCGCCGGGGTGGGCTGCGGCGCGCATCCCCGGGTCCGCTTCATGTGCGTGATTGATTATAGCGCGACCGCCAATGGCGGTCCGCAGTTGCCGACCTTCGTCGCGTCGGGCCGCTAGTGCGGGAAACCGCTCGGAGGCGGGTCGACGGTGGGTCGATTCAATGCCGCTCGACATTGTCGTAGTCGAGACGTTGGTCGGGTGCTGCCCTTCCCGCTCTTTCTAATACTGCAGATTTTCCAAGGGTGCGGCGCCACGCATGTGCCCAATGCCGGCGGGATTTCCCTGTTAAGTCCAACAGATTTCCCTGTTATCCCATAACAGGGAAATCGCCCATAACTCATTGAAGAGCCTTTGTATATTTCGCAAAAAAGGGCTCCAGGAACCTCCAAAAAAAGAAATTTCCCTGTTAATCGGCAGGAACAGGGAAATTCCGCCGGCAGTGCCCCGCCAGTCCCTTGTCCTACAGAAGCCCCGCGCGGGCCAGCCCGGCATCCACCGCCCGCTGGCTTGCCTCGCTCGGCCACGTCATTGGCAGCCGAAGCCCCTTGGGAAAGTCCGGCCGCACCCGGCTGAGCGCATATTTGATCGGGCCCGGTGACGCATCGGTGAACAGCGCGACGTGCAGCGCGAACAGCCGGTCCTGATAGTCGAGTGCCCTTGCATAGTCGCCGGCCAGGCACGCCGCCTGGAATTCGGCGCACAGTCGTGGCGCGACATTCGCCGTCACCGAGATGCAGCCCCTGCCCCCGGTCGCCATGAAGGCCAGTGCCATGTCGTCATTGCCGGAGATCTGGCAGAAATCCTTGCCGCAGGCATCGCGCTGGGCTGAGACGCGCTGGATGATGCCCGTGGCATCCTTCACCCCGACGACGCTCGGAAACGCCTTGGCGATCCGGCCCATCGTCTCGACCGCGATATCCGTCACGGTACGACCGGGCACGTTGTACAGCACGATCGGCAGGTCGCAGCTGTTGGCGACCGCCTCGAAATGGCGGAAGATGCCTTCCTGGTTCGGGCGATTGTAATAGGGCGGCACCATCAGCGCCGCATCGGCGCCGGCTTCCTTCGAGGCCCTGATATTCTGGATCGCCACGCGCGTATCGTTGGAGCCCGCGCCGGCGATGACCGGCACCCGCCCCGCCGCCTGCTCGACGCAGACGCGCACGACATGGAAATGCTCCTCGGCGCTCATCGTCGCTGCCTCGCCGGTCGTCCCGCACGGCACCAGGGCCGACGTACCTTCCGCGATCTGCCAGTCGATAAAGTCGCGATAGGCGCCCTCGGCGAAGCTCCCGTCATCCTCGAACGGCGTGACGAGCGCGGGGATCGATCCCGAAAACATGGCTAATGTGCTCCTGCGGGACGTGTATCCCGTCGCATTTTCGTAATTTTGAGTGGGACAGATAGGGAAGCATGGCATATCCTGTCCATATGATACCGTCACTGCTCAAATCTGGGCTCCTGTTCGCCGGTGTTTCGGGGCTTGCCGTATCGTCCGGCGCCACGCAGGATCAGCTTGGCTGGGGTCGCGCGCAACAGGCGCTGGAGGGTTCTGCCGCCGCCAGCAGCGCCTTGTCCTCGACCATCGCCGAGTGGAAGTCGCTCCGCGACACATCCACCTATCCATTTGAAAGCTATGCGCGCTTCCTGCTGGCGCACCCTGGCTGGCCCGGCGAGATGGCCCTGAGACGGAGCGCGGAGAACGCCCTGTCGGCTGGCAACTGGTCGCCGACCACGGCTGTCAGCTTTTTCCGCCGCTTCCCACCCCTGACCAACGCCGCGCGTGCCCGTTTCGCTGAGGCGTTGTCGGCAACGGGCGCCCGCGACGAGGCCAACCTCGCCGCCGAAAAGGCCTGGGTCTCGGGTTCGCTCAGCGCAGGCGACGAAGCGAAGCTGCTCGCCAGCTTCGCCAGCGCGCTTACCCCGGCCGATCACGATGCGCGGATGGATATGCTGCTGTGGCAGGGCTCGATCCAGTCGGCTCAGCGCCAGCTCGCGCTGGTCAGCCCCGGCAGGCGCCCCTTGTACGAGGCGCGCCTCGCCTTTCGCACCAATGCGCCGAACGCCTCCGACCTGGCTTCAGCGACTGCGGCGACCGGTGCTGGCGATCCAGGCTATCTCGCCGACCGGGCGACCTGGTTCCGCAACAACGGCGCCTCGTCGAGCGCGCGCAGCCTGCTGGCCCGGCGCCAGGCGCTGGCCTCGCGCCCGAACGATGTCGAGCAATGGTTCGAGGTACTGCTGACCAATGCGCGCGGCGCCGCCGCCGATGCGCAATATGCGACCGCCTTCGATATCGCGCGGCAGGTCGATGATGCCTATCCGGCTGGTACCGATGTCAGCGATCGCCCCTTCGGCGAGCGCGACGATTACACGAGCCTGACCTGGCTCGCGGGGCAGACCGCGCTCAAGCAGCTCGGCCGGCCCGCGGACGCCATCGGCATGTTCGTGCGCTACGCTGGCGGATCGAGGACTCCCACGACTCAATCGAAGGGTCTTTACTGGGCTGGCCGCGCTGCCGAGGCGGCCGGGCGTCGTGAGGAAGCCAATGGCTATTATGCCCGCGCTGCCGGTTTCCGCGACCTGTTTTACGGCCAGCTCGCGACGGAACGGCTCGGCGAACCGCTGACCCCGCCCGGCGATCCGCTGATGAAGCCGGTCGATCCCCTGGTACGCACCGCCTTCTACAACCGCGAGACGGTGCGGGCCGCGCAATATCTCGGCACATCGGGCGACTGGGCGGACCAGACCGCCTTCGTCCGACAGATCGCGATCGACGCGAAGACCGACAGCGACCATGTCCTCGCGACCGAGCTGTCGCGTACGCTGGGGCGCCCGGACCTGGGCGTGATGGTCGGGCGCAGTGCGCTCCAGAACGGCCTGAGCGAATACAGTACGGTGGGTTTCCCCAATGTCCGGGTGCCCGCCTCCAGCCAGGACAGCTGGACGATGATCCATGCGATCGCGCGGCAGGAAAGCCAGTTCGATCGCGCCGCCGTCAGCCATGCTGGCGCGCGGGGACTGATGCAGTTGATGCCGGGCACCGCCCGCGACACCGCGACCAAGATGGGGCTGAGCTACAATCCCGGCTCGCTGACGACCGATACCGATTACAACATCATGATCGGGTCGACCTATTTTCAGCACATCTTCGGCCTGTACGGCAGCTACCCGCTGGCGGTCGCAGCCTATAATGCCGGCCCGGGCAATGTGAACAAATGGCTGAAGGCCAATGGGGATCCGCGCATGCCCGGGGTCGACATGATCGACTGGATCGAGGCGATTCCGATCTACGAGACGAAGAACTACGTCCAGCGCGTGCTCGAAAATGCCGTCGTCTACGACCTGATGAACCCGACTCATTCACGCTCGACCGGCGCCGCCCGGATCAGCTGGTATCTCGGCAAGAGCACGCGGGGCTGAGACCGCCCTTTTTGGGCAGACTGGTAGCGCCCGTCTTGCCCCGGGCGGCTCTCCTGTCGCAACCTATCAACCTAGCTGCTTGATCCTGCCGAACACGGTCGGACGAACTGCGGCGTGACGGAATTCGGCAGATGGAACGCCCCAACTATATCACCCCCGCAGGCTATTCCGCGCTGAGCAGCGAATATGGCGTGCTGCTCGGGGAGGAGCGCCCGAAGCTGGTTGAGGTGATCTCCTGGGCTGCCGGCAACGGCGACCGCTCGGAAAACGGCGACTATATCTATGGCCGCAAGCGCCTGCGCGAAATCGATCGCCGGCTCGGCTGGCTGGCGAAGCGGATGAAGGCCGCCGTGGTGATAGATCCCGCGGCCCAGCCGGACCGGTCCCGGGTCTGGTTCGGCGCGACCGTCACGATCGCCGACGAAGACGATGTCGAGCGCGTCCTTACCCTCGTCGGCGATGACGAGACCGATGCCGGCGCGGGGCGGATCGGCTGGAGCGCCCCCCTTGCCAGGGCGCTGCGCGGCGCCGCGGTGGGCGACCTGCGCCGCGTGATCCTGCCTGCGGGTGAGAAGGAATATGAGGTGGTCGCGATCGCCTATCCCTCATCCTGACGGGAAAGTTGCGGGGCATCTTCCCGGCCGATGCCACGGCCTCGATTCAACCTGTCCCGGGGTTGCCGCTACCTCCACGCTATCCGCCGGCCACGTTCCGATTGACGCCGCCCGGCGCCCGTGAAACCATCGTCGGCACATCGACCGAGAGGAAAGCCGCCATGCCGATCCCCGCTACCTGGTCATCGCAACTGCTGAGTATCCTGCGGATCGTCGTGGGCCTGGGTTTCCTCGATCACGGGGTTTCGAAATTCTTCGGCTTGCCGCCCTTTCCGATGGCCCTGACTCCGCTGCTGACGACGGCTGGCGTACTCGAGCTGGTGGGCGGTTCGCTTATCCTCGTCGGCCTGTTCACCCGGCCGGTGGCGTTCGTGCTGTCGGGCATGTCGGCAGTTGCCTATTTCCTGATACACTTCCCGCAGGGGCCCTTTCCGGCGGCCAATGGCGGCGAGCCAGTGATGCTCTATTGTTTCGTGTTCCTGTATCTGGCCGCCGCTGGCGGCGGCGTCTGGAGCATCGACGCCATGCGCGCGAGGACCTGAGCGCCTCCCTCCCCCCGGCATGTTGCCCCGCCGGGCGATGCCGTGACGAGCGCGGTTGGCCAATCAGGACTTTCGGAACCGTTTGAGGCGGTCGGGGCCTTCACTGTCGATAGGGGCGACCGGCGCGCGCGCTGGTCGGCGCTTCAGGGCCGCCCGGCCCTCCTTCCTCGCACGCGCCGCGCCGTCAGCCGTCCTGAAAATCGCCCATGTCACGGCAGAAGCTGCTGGAATCGCGGTGAACAAGTGGCCGCTGCTCTAGGGGACGGCACGTCCGCTGCTAGGATTTTCGGGACCGGGCGGGGGTCGCACGGTCGTGTAAGGCGAGAAACCACAAATGAGCGCGACACAAAGAATGATGGTTAGTGGCCGGGTCCAGGGCGTCGGCTACCGCAACTGGACGATCTGGACCGCCAACGCCCTCGGCGTGACCGGCTGGGTCCGCAACGTGCAGGATGGCCGGGTGGAGATCATGGCATCGGGCGACGACCAGGCGTTGGGCGCGCTGGTCGAGGCGTGCCGCGAGGGACCGGCCCTGGCGCGCGTGGATGATATCGAGGTGCAGGCCGTCGGGGAGATCCGCCTCAAGGGCTTCAACAAGCGGCTCGGCGTATAGCGCGGTCACTCCCGGGCGATATCTTCGTTCCACAGCGCGGGGTGGTCGGCAATGAAACGGCGCATCAGTTCGGTACACCGGGCATCGTCCACGATCTCGACCGTCACGCCGCGTTCGCGCAGGAAATCCTCGTTGCCGCCGAAATTGCGGTTCTCCGCGATCACGACATGCGGGATTCCGAACTGCACGATCGTGCCGGCGCACATCATGCAAGGGCTGAGCGAGGTGTAGAGGATGGTGTCGCGATAATGCGGCCGGCGACCGGCGTTGCGCAGGCAATCCATCTCGCCATGTGCGATCGGGTCTCCCTGCTGGACGCGACGGTTATATCCCTCGCCGATGATATGGCCCTTGCTGACCAGGACTGCGCCGATCGGAAGCCCTCCTTCGGACATTCCCTTGGAGGCGAGTTCGAAGCAGCGCGTGACGAAGGGGGCATGCATGTCGGTCATCGCTCGGGTCCTTGCCGCCGGGAAGTCTCCAGCCTAGCCAGCCACCTCCGGCGGGTCGAGGGCCGGCATCGCCCGGCCGCCAATGTCGGCCATGCTGCACGAGCCCATAACCCCTTTCAGGATCCGACCATGCCGAAATATCCCGTCTCGTCCCGACCGCCTTCCTTCCTGCCGGGGAGAGGGCAAGCATGACCATCCTGACTCAGCGTGTCTTCGTGTCCGGCAAGGTGCAGGGCACTGGCTATCGCGACTGGACGGTGCGCCACGCCAAGGCGCTTGGCCTCATCGGCTGGGTCCGCAACCGGAGCGATGGCCGTGTTGAAATCCTGATCGTCGGCGACAGCGATGCCTCCACCGCCCTGATCGACAAGTGCCGCGAGGGCCCACCGATGGCGCGTGTCGATCATGTCGAAGCCCATCCGGACGGCGAGCGCGCGCCCAAAGGCTTCACCAAGCGATTCACGCTTTGACAGAGAAAGGGCGCCGCCGTGCTTTCAGCACGGCGACGCCCCTTGATCGCGTGTTGTCGAGCGAGGCGCGGCCTCGCCCGCGATCTCAGCGCGTCAGCTTCTTGTAAGCCAGCCGCGTCGGCCGATCGGCCGCGTCGCCCAGGCGACGACGCTTGTCCGCTTCATAGCTCTCGAAATTGCCCTCGAACCACTCGACATGGCTGTCCCCCTCGAAAGCGAGGATGTGGGTTGCGAGGCGATCGAGGAAGAAGCGATCATGGCTGATCACGACCGCGCAGCCGGCGAAGCTCTCCAGCGCCTCTTCCAGCGCGCGCAGCGTCTCCACGTCGAGGTCGTTGGTCGGCTCGTCGAGCAGCAGGACGTTGCCGCCCTCCTTCAGCATCTTGGCGAGATGGACGCGATTGCGCTCACCGCCTGACAACTGGCCGACCTTCTTCTGCTGGTCCTGGCCCTTGAAGTTGAACGCACCGACATAGGCGCGCGTGCCCAGTTCCTGCTTGCCGAACCGGAAGACCTCGAGCTTGTCGGAGATTTCCTCCCAGACATTGTTGTTCGGGTTGAGGTCGTCGCGGCTCTGATCGACATAGCCAAGGCGCACCGTCTGCCCGACCTCGATCGTGCCGCTGTCGGGCTTTTCCTGGCCGGTGATCAGCTTGAACAGCGTCGATTTGCCTGCGCCGTTCGGCCCGATCACGCCAACGATGCCGCCCGGGGGCAGCACGAAATCGAGATCCTCGAACAGCAGCTTGTCGCCATAGGCCTTGGTCAGGCCCTTCGCTTCGATCACCTTGCCGCCGAGGCGCTCGGGAATCTGAATCAGGATCTGCGCCTTGCCGACGGTGCGGTTCTCCTGCGCTTCCATCAGTTCGTCGAACGCGCGGATACGGGCTTTCGACTTGGTCTGGCGCGCCTTTGGCGTCTGCCGCATCCAGGCGAGCTCGTCCTGGATCGCCTTGGCCTTGCCCTGCTCCTCGCGCTCCTCATGCTCGAGGCGCTTGGCCTTCTTTTCCAGGTAACCGGAATAGTTGCTCTCATAGGTGTAGTAGCGGCCGCGATCGAGCTCGAGCACCCAGTTCACGACATTGTCGAGGAAATAGCGGTCATGCGTCACGAGGATGACGTTGCCGGTATATTCCTTGAGATAATTTTCGAGCCACTGGACGCTCTCGGCATCCAGATGGTTGGTCGGCTCGTCGAGCAGCAGGATATCGGGCTTTTCGAGCAGCAGCTTGCACAGCGCCACGCGGCGCTTCTCGCCGCCGGACAGGTTCGTCACCGCGGAATCGCCGGGCGGGCAGCGCAGCGCCTCCATTGCGATCTCGAGCTGGTTGTCCAGGCTCCAGCCGTCGACCGCATCGATCTTGGCCTGGAGATCGCCCATCTCCTCCATCAGCGCGTCGAAATCGGTGTCGTCCTTTGGATCGCCCATTTCCGCCGAGATCGCGTTGAAGCGATCGACCAGATCAGCGACCGGCCGGACGCCGTCCTTGACGTTGTCGATGACGTTCTTGCTGGGATCGAGCTGCGGCTCCTGCGCCAGATAGCCGACCTTGATTCCCTCGGCGGCCCAGGCCTCACCGACGAAATCGGGATCGATGCCGGCCATGATCTTCATCAGGGTCGATTTGCCCGAGCCGTTCGGGCCGATGATCGCAATCTTCGCATCGCCGAGGAACTGGAGATGGATGTTGTTGAGCACCGGCTTCGCGGCACCAGGGAAGGTCTTGGTCAGACCCTTCATCACATAGCTGTACTGCACGGCCATCGCCGATCGGCTCCGTCGTTTGAATGCTGGGATTTCGGTGGCGCATGTAGTGGCTGGAGGGCCGGATGGCAAACCACATCGTTGACGGGCCTTTCGGTCCGGCGCCGTCTTGTCGAACCACCACGCTTGCTTCTAAGCCCCGTCGCGACGCCCCGACCGGCTGGGGCGCTTGGAGATCCTATGGCCCGCAATATCGCCCTTCTGGCGGCCCTCGCCGCTTCGGCCCTGACGTTCCCCGCCACGGCACAGGTCGCGCTCGACCCGACCGTCGACAAGCTGCGCGACGCCGCCCTGTCGGACAAGGTCGCCTGGAACATCGTCGAAGGGCTCACCACCGAGATCGGGCCACGCCCGGACGGATCGCGGCAACAGGCCAGGGCGCGCGATTGGGGGGTCGCGCGGCTCAAGGCGCTTGGTTTCAAGAACGTGCACATCGAAACCTACCAGCTCGATACCTGGGAACGCGGACTTGAAAGCGGCGAAGTGGTTTCCCCCTATTCTCAGCCGCTGCGGCTCACCGCACTGGGCAATTCCGGGGCCACCCCCGCCGACGGGCTGACGCTGCCCGTCGTCTTCTTCCCGAGCCTCGACGATCTGCGCGCTGCGCCCGACGGCAGCCTGAAAGGCAAGATCGCGTTTGTTTCGAACACGATGCAGGCGACGATGGACGGCTCCAGCTATGGCAGCCAGGGCCAGGCCCGCCGGGCCGGCCCGAATATCGCTGCCAAGAAGGGCGCAAGCGCGATCGTCATCCGCTCGATCGGTACCGACCATGGCCGCGGCCCGCATGCCGGGGTCACCAACTTCGAAGCCGGCGTCGCGCCGATACCGGCAGCAGCGCTTTCGGTGGCGGATGCGGCCAATCTCGAGCGGATGGTCAAGCTCGGCAAACCCGTCACGCTGCATTTGCTGCTTACGCCCAAGCGCGTCGGGATGCGGGAATCCGGGAATGTTGTCGCGGACGTGCCGGGAACCGACCCTTCCGCCGGGATCGTTCTGATTGGTGGCCATCTCGACAGCTGGGATCTCGGCACCGGCGCGATCGACGATGGTGCGGGCATCGCCATCACCACCGCGGCCGCGAAGCTGATGATGGACGCCGGCAAGCACCGGCGTACGATTCGCGTCGTCTGGTTCGGCGACGAAGAGACCGGCGGTTTCGGAGGCATCGCTTACGCCAAGGCGCACGCGGGTGAACGGCATGCCCTGGCGTCGGAGTCCGATTTCGGGGCAGACAGGGTATGGCGGTTCCAGACCAACCTGCCCGACAGCGCCAAGCCGATCGCCGACCGCCTTGCTTCGGCGCTCGATCCGATCGGCGTGATTCGCGGGGCCGGCCTGGCCAATGGCGGCTCCGATGTCGAGCCGACGCTCGCGACCGGCGTTGCGGGAATAGATCTGAATCAGAACGGCCTGCGCTATTTCGACTGGCATCATACGCCGGAGGATACGCTCGACCGGATCGACCCCGACCAACTGCGCCAGAACGTAGCGGCATGGACCGCGATGCTGGCCGTTATTGCCGACGCGCCGGAGGAGCTCGGGCCGGTCACGATCCGGAAATGACGGAAAACCGTGACCAAACCTTTCTGGCAGATGAATTGCGATTGACGGACCCGCGCCGTTCGCTATGAAAAGTGCCTCGTGGTAAGCAATCGGGCTGGCCGCGAATTTTGCTATGCTTGGGAGCATCCGCATGAAGAAGATCGCCTTTGTTCTCGCCGCCGCCGGCCTGATGTCGCTCGCCGCCTGCAAGTCCGAAGCGCCTGCCGCCGACAACAACGCGGAAATGGCGATGGACAATGTTGAAGTTCCTGCCGACAACATGGAAGCTGTGACGGACAATTCGGCGAACGCCACTGCCGTCGACACGCTGGACAACGCAACCGCCGGCAACGCGGTCGCAACCAACATGTAATAGGCGCGATCGGGCCTGGTCCCGGTCGGTTTGTTCGAGAGGGCGTCCCTGCGGGGGCGCCCTTTTCGTTTGCGGCTCGTCGCCAGGCACTATCCTGCTTCCACCCGGCGACGGGCATGCGCGAACGCTCGCGCCCGTCACAGGTGCTGCCACCCTCCCCGATCGGGGAGGGCGGCAATCTCCCGACTCAAAGCGTCGAGGACACCTTCCAGAGATCGATGCCGCCCTCGCCGGCATATCTGTCGATCTCGGCCAACTCCTCGGCGTCGAAGGCCAGGCGGTTGACCGCATCCAGCGAGTCATCGAGTTGCTCGACCGTCCGCGCACCGATCAGTGCCGCCGTGATGCGCGGATCGCGCAATACCCAGGCGATCGCCATCTGCGCGAGCGTCTGGCCCCGCCGCCCGGCGATCGCATCGAGCGCCCGGATGCGCCCCAGATTCTCGTCGGAAAGCATCGTCTGGCGGAAGGAGACGCCTTTGCTCACCCGCGCGCCCTCGGGCACGCCGTTGAGATACTTGTTCGAAAGCAAGCCCTGCGCGAGTGGCGAGAAGGCGATGCATCCAACGCCCAGTTCTTCCAGCGTACCGAGCAGTTCGCCCTCGACCCAGCGGTTGAGCATCGAATAGCTCGGCTGGTGGATCAGCAGCGGCACACGCTCCTCGCGCAGGATGCTGGCCGCCTTGCGCGTGAGTTCGGGCGAATAGGAGGAGATGCCTACATACAGCGCCTTGCCCTGACGGTGGAGGTGCGCCAGCGCGCCCATCGTCTCTTCCAGCGGAGTCTTCGGGTCCACGCGGTGCGAGTAGAAGATATCGACATAGTCGAGCCCCATCCGCTTCAGGCTCTGGTCGCAACTTGCGATCAGATATTTCCGCGATCCGCCGACATCGCCATACGGCCCTGGCCACATGTCCCAGCCCGCCTTGGTCGAGATCACCAGTTCGTCCCGGTGGGTCGCGAAATCCGTGGCGAGGACCCTCCCGAAATTTTCCTCCGCCGAGCCATAGGGCGGGCCATAATTGTTCGCGAGATCGAAATGGGTGACGCCACGATCGAACGCGCGGCGAAGAATCGCCCGGCCCGTCTCGAAGACATCGGCGCCGCCGAAATTCTGCCACAGGCCGAGCGAGATCGCCGGAAGATCGAGCCCGCTCCTACCACACCGGCGATAGGGCATCCGGCCATCATAGCGGCCTTGGTCAGCGACATAGGGCGGGGAATAGGGCACGGAACAACTCCTGTTGGGTTATCGTAATGATCGACGCCTGACCACCGCGCGGCCGGGATACCGGATCGGTGAGCCCATCGAACGCCTGCTGGTGCTTCCTGGTTTCGACGATCAGTCCTGGCCGGGGCGAACCCTCCGCGTCGGCGGACGTCGCCTGGGCGCGGCATCGGACTGGCGACGCACAAGGGTAAAATCAAGCACGACATGCTGCTTGTCGTCGCCGGCGCGCGGGCGCCGAATCGTCGAAACAAGCATCTCGACGGCGGCCCGGGACATATCGGCGATCGGCTGGTGAATCGTGGTGAGTTCGGGCCAGATCGCCGTCGCGAGCGTGGTATCGTCGAAGCCACAGACAGTGAGATCACCAGGGACATCGAGATCGCGACGATGCGCCACCGCGACGACGGCTGCCGCCATGTCGTCATTGCTGGCGAAGATCGCCGTCGGGGGATCGACCACGTCGAGCAGCTTTTCGGCTGCGTCGAGTCCCGACCGATACGTGAACAGCCCCTGTGCCACCAACGCTTCGTCGACCGGGATATCGGCCTTGGCGAGCGCCACATAATAGCCGCGCAGGCGCTCGTCGCTCGCCGTCTGCTCCGGATTGCCGATGACGAAGCCGATCCGGCGATGCCCGAGCGATACAATATGGCGCGTCATCGCATAGGCGGCGGCGAATTCGTCAATGCTGACGGCGTTCAGTTCCTGTGCCGGCCGGCCGCTCCCGACCAATATGGCTGGAACCCCCTCATCGGCGATCGTCTTGATCAGCTTGGGGGAATCGCACAGCGGCGACGGCAGGATCAGCCCGTCGATACCGCTGTCAATCAAATGCTTGGCGACTTCGATCTCATGGTCGCCGAGTTCGCATTTCTCGATGACGAGCTGGACGTCGCTGCGGCTCGCCTGGTCGAGGCTTCCGACCAGGAACTCACTGAGATAGGCGGCGCTGGGGTTACTGTAGAGCAAGCCGATGCGGACCGGCGCAGCGCCGGCAAGGCTCCGTGCAGCGGGATTGGGTGAATAACTCAGCGCGGCGATGGCGGTGTTGACCGCTTCCCGCGTGGCGGGGCGGACATTGGCTTCGCCATTGATGACCCGCGAGACGGTCATCGACGAAACGCCGGCCATTTTCGCAACGTCGCGGATCGTCGGTGCCGATCGACGGCGACGGGAAATTTTCTCGGTCACAATCTCGTGGCTCTCCTCAACCTTGCCTCATAGCGCATTATTCCGTTTCCGCACCATTTCTCCAAGCGGGCTTCGCGGACGGCGGCAAACCCGGAATCGCCGGATCGGGCGGCTGGCCGCGACTATTGACAAGGTTGGACATGAGCCAGCATGGGACCGGTATCAGGCGCGGTAACAAGCGTCGCCCAAAGCGGACAGGGAGAGAGTAAATGATGACGCGCGCATGGACGACTGGCCTGATGCTGACCTTGCTGGCCGGGACGGCCGCATCCGCGGCCGCCGCGCCGAAGCGGACGCCGACCAGGCCGCGGGTCGCAACCCCCGCCAGCCCGGAAGCTCGTGCCGCCGCACTCGTCAGGAAAATGACGCGCGACGAGAAGCTGACCCTGGTGTTCGGCTATTTCGGAACCGACTTCGCCCCGAAGAAATTCACCACGCCGAAGGAGGCACGCCCGGGCTCGGCCGGCTACGTGCCGGGCATTCCCCGCCTGGGCATCCCGCCGCAATGGCAGACGGATGCGGGTGTCGGTGTGGCGACGCAGGGCGGCGCAGTGCAGAAGCGCGAGCGGACGGCCCTCCCCTCCGGCCTTGCCACGGCTGCGAGCTGGAACCGCGACCTGGCCTTTGCCGGCGGCGCGATGATCGGCGACGAGGCGCGCAATTCCGGGTTCAACGTGATGCTCGCCGGGGGCGTGAACCTGATGCGGGAACCCCGCAACGGACGGAATTTCGAATATGGTGGCGAAGATCCGCTGCTCGCCGGCGCGATAGTCGGGGCACAGATCGCCGGGATCCAGTCCAACCGGATCATTTCGACCGTAAAGCATTATGCGGTCAACGATCAGGAGACCGACCGCTTCAAGGCCAATTCCATCGTCGAGGAAAGCGCGCTGCGGACGTCCGACCTGCTTGCCTTCCAGTTCGCGATCGAGCGCTCCAACCCCGGTTCGGTGATGTGCTCCTACAACCGCATCAACGGCGATTATGGCTGCGAGAACGACTTCCTGCTCAACCAGGTGCTGCGCAAGGACTGGAAATGGCCGGGCTATGTGATGTCCGACTGGGGCGCGACGCACAGCGCGGCCAAGGCGGCCAATGCCGGGCTCGACCAGGATTCGGGTTTTCCGTTCGACGACCAGCCCTGGTTCGGCGAACCACTGAAGCAGGCAGTGGCCAGCGGCGCGGTGAGCGAGGCGCAGCTTGACGGCATGGCGACGCGGATCCTGCGATCGATGATCGCGCATGGCCTGTTCGAACATCCGGTGGCCGAGGCGGCGATCGACTATGACTCGCATGCGGTGGTGACCCGGCGCGATGCCGAGGAAGGCGCCGTGCTCCTCAAGAACGCAGGCGCGCTCCTGCCCCTGTCACCTGCGACAAAACGCATTGCGGTGATCGGCGGGCATGCGGACAAGGGCGTGCTGGCCGGCGGCGGATCGTCGCTGGTTTATCCGCGCGGAGGCAATGCGGTGCCCGGACTGATGCCGGCGGCCTGGCCGGGGCCGATCATGTACTACCCCTCCTCGCCGATGGATGCGATCGCGAAGCAGGCACCCGGCGCGCAGGTGCGCTTCGCCAGCGGCGAAGATTCCGCCGCAGCGGCCGCGCTGGCGCAGGACAGCGACGTCGCGATCGTCTTCGTGACGCAATGGGCGGGCGAGGGATTCGACGTACCGCTCAGCCTGAGCGACAACCAGGATGCGCTGATCGCCGCGGTCGCCGCCGCGAACCCCAGGACAGTCGTGGTGATGGAAACGGGCGGACCGGTGCTGACGCCGTGGATCGACCAGGTGGGAGCCGCACTGGCCGCCTGGTATCCGGGCACGGAAGGCGGAACCGCGATCGCGAACCTGCTGTTCGGCAAGGTCAATCCATCGGGCCATCTGCCGGCGACCTTCCCGCGCAGCCTTGACCAGTTGCCGCGTCCCACAGCGCCCAACCCGGGCGAGACCATCTACAGCGAGGGCGCGACCGTCGGATATAAATGGTACGACGCGAAGGGGCTGGAGCCGCAATTCCCGTTCGGCCATGGGCTCTCCTATACCGATTTCTCGCTTGGCGGGCTGAGCGCAGCACCTACGGGCGCGGGCGTGAGCGTGACCTTCATGGTGCGCAACACCGGCGCGGTCGCGGGCAAGGCAGTGCCGCAGGTCTATGTCGCGGGCACGGGCTGGGAAGCACCGAAGCGGCTGGGCGCATTCGACAAGGTCGCGCTCGAACCCGGCGCATCGAAGCGGGTGACGCTGCGTGTCGATCCGCGACTGCTTGCCACATGGGATCCGGCCGGGCACCAATGGCGGATCGCGGCGGGCAATTACGATGTCATAGTTGGCCAGTCCTCGCGCGATATCGCACAAAAGGTGACGATCAGGCTTCCGGCACGGACGCTGCCAGTCGGCTGGGCACCGCCGGCCGCGCGATAGGCACGTATCAGCCACGTGATGGTGAGCACAACTTAAGTACCACGCAAGATGCGTTGTGCGCGGCGCCGATTTTCGAGAGGCGCCCGCGAGAGAGCATGTATCCGACCACTCACGTCGCTCCGGCGAATAAGGGGGATGGGTGCGGCACGACGACCTGCCGACGCGTGGATGCGCGCCCGCGGGACATGCCCCTCCCCGCCGCCGCGAAGAATTCGCAAATAATGAATTTCGCGAGGGGCATGCGCTCGACTTGCAATCGGCGGTTATCGCGACGGACTTTACGCGTCGACGCCGGCCGGTTGAATCAGGTGGCCGCGAGCGAACGGTCTATGTTGGATTGCGCAGATGCTGCCCCTAGGAAGTGCCATGCAGCAAGCCCCCGCCCCCGATCGCGCTGTGCACGCGCAGACCCTGCAGCGCAGCGATATCGAGGGGCTGGCAGCAGCGGGCGGCGCGGCATCGCTGGCCGACTGCGACCTCGAAGCGGCCGACCTCGCCCGGCTTGACCTGTCGGGCTGGGCGTTCGAGCGATGCGCGCTACGGCATGCCAATTTCGACGGAGCGAAGCTGGAGGGTAGCCGGTGGCAGTCCTGCCGGGGGGCCTTCGCGTCGTTCGTCGCGGCCGACCTGACCGAGGCAAGCATCACGGGGTGCGATTTCAACAATGCCCTGTTCCGGCGGGCGACGCTGCGGTCAGCAACGTTCACGGGGTGCAAGCTCACCGGCGCCGACCTGTCGGAAGCCCGCGGGCTCGACCTGGAATTCCGCGAGACGCTGCTGATCAACGCGAAACTGCCCGCCTATTCGTTCCGCAAGCAGACGCTGCACAAGCTCGACTTCAGCCAGGCGGACCTGCGCAACTGCGATTTCCGCGCCGTGGTGTTCGACGAATGCAGCCTGCGCGATGCGAACATGCGCGCCTGCCGCTTCGAAGGCGCTGACCTGCGGGGCGCCGACCTGGGGGGATTAAGGCTGATCGACGCAGCGCTGTTTCGCGGGGCGACGATCTCGCGCGAGCAGGCCGGCAACCTCCTCGGGGAACTCGGCCTGAACGTGCGGTAACGGCAGGCGAAGCCGCCGCGCCGATGCTTCCGTCAGGCCAGTGCCGCGACCGGTGCCACGACAGGCCCCTCTTCTCCGCTCTCCTGCCGGGCCAGCCTGTCCACCAGGCGGTTGAACAGAATGACCGCCTTGTCCGCCGTGGTCGGCATGACCCGGGGCGAAGAGGTGGCGCCGATCACGCGCTGCTGCGCCTCGATCATCACCCTGTCCTCTTCAAAGGCCTGGCCGGCCACCCCCATCAGCAAGTCGCGCAGCGCGCCATCGCCATGGTCACGGTGTGGCCCCCAGGAGAAGAAATAGCGCGCGGTGCCGGCGGCCATCGGCGTCACCGCCTGGCTGGTGAAGGTGACACCGCCCGACGCGCGCGCAAGGTCCGGCGGACCGTCGCCGCATCGCTCGGCGGTGCCCGGCGCAAAATTGCCTCCGGTCATGAGCAGCACGCCGGGAACCAGGAAATCATAGGTCGCCCAGCGATCCACCTTCTCCCGGCCCCCGGTGCGCCCATCGGCTTCGCCCGGGAGCCAGCGCTCCACCCGCACGCCGCGCGCGAGTGTGGTGACCTTCGGCCGCGTACGCGCCCAGCTTTCCGACGAACCGAAGCTGTTCGCATGCACATAGGAAAGATGACTGAAATCAAGCAGGTTGTCGTTGATCAGCCTGGCCTCAGCCGCATAATCAAGCTGACCGTGCCCGAGGATATAGTCCGGATGGTCCAGGCCGACTGCCGGTGGAATCAGGGCGGGGTCGGCGCAGGATGCCTCCCCCATCCATATCCAGATCCAGCTATGGCGCTCGATCACCGCATAGCTCTTCACCCGCGCCTGCGCCGGGATCAGATCCTGGCCGGGAATCTCCACGACCTGGCCCGCCCCATCGAACAACAGCCCGTGATACATACACCGCAGGCGATCCCCTTCGCAGCGGCCGAGCGACAGCGGCGCGAGGCGATGCACGCAACGATCCTCGAGAGCGACAAGCCGGCCGCTTTCGGCGCGATACAGCACGATCGGTTCGCCCAGGATGGTGATCGCGAATGGCCGGGCCGACGGCAAATCCTGCGACCAGGACGCGACGTACCAGGCATTACGGACATAGCGCATCGTCATGGCCTTTCGCCTCTCTCCTGTCGGCGATTTGACTTAACGTTGTTAAATTGTCAATCCGCCGCGATGGCACGCCGACTGGAAGTTGCGCTGGAGCGCAAAGCGATCGTGGCCGCGGCCTTCGAGGTCCTGGCCGAGCACGGGCTCGACGGCCTCAACATGCGCAAGCTCGCCGCGCGACTGTCGGTCCAGGCGCCGGCACTATACTGGCATATCGGCGACAAGGCGGAGCTGCTCGGCCTGATGGCTGACTTCATCTATGTCGAGGCGCGCGCCGCAGTGCCGGCATGCGCGGGATGGAGGGAATGGCTGCTCGCCTTTGGCCGGGCGCTGCGACACAGCCTCGTCTCGCGCCGTGACGGTGCTCGGATCTGCGCCACGGCGCGCCCCGGCAAAGCTTCCGATCCGGCGGATCGCGCACGGGCGATCGCCGCGCCGCTGGTCGCGCTCGGGCTGGACCAGCCCCGGGCATTGTCGTTCCAGGCGTCGGTTATCTCGCTCACCCTGGGCTGGTCCAGCTACCAGGAAAATGGCCCGATGCATGATTTCCTGGGTGACATGCTTGATTTCGATACCAGCTTCGAACTGGGCCTGCAGGCGCTGGTTCGAGGCTATTCGGCGGCCTCCCTCCCGGGATCGACATCCGCCTGCCCGGCGATCTGATCTGTCGTCATGCCCGACGCGATCGTGCGCGGCACCGATCAGGCGGGCAGCTTGCGACCCTGCGCGGCGCTCTGCCGAGCCAGCGCGATCAGCTCGAGGCCGGCGAGCGCATCGGCGGGGTCGACCGGCGGCGGTGCGCCGTCGAGGATCGCGTCGGCAACCCCCTCATAATAGCGGCGCCAGTCGCCGCGCTGCGTCGCGACGGGCTCGGCCGTGCCATCAGCCAGCGTCAGCATGCCCCGCGCCTCGGCCGGTTCCTCCCCATAGCCAGGATCGGTCGCCTTGCCGCCGGCGCGCAGCAACGCCTCCTGCTGGTCAAGCCCATATTTCACGAAGCTGCCTCTGGTGCCGTGGAGCGCGAAGCGCGGACGCGCCGACGCGACCAGGGTGGAAGCGGAAAGGATCACGCGGCGCTCGCCATAGTGGAGCGTCAGCTCGAAATAATCGTCGACCACCACGCCGGCGCGCTGCGCGGCCAGATCGGCACCGATGGCGTCGGGCCGGCCAAACAACTGCAGCGCTTGATCGATCAGGTGCGGGCCGAGATCGGCGAGCATGCCGCCGCCGACATCAACCGTCGCTTCGCGCCAGCCCGGCTTGATCGCAGGACGAAAGCGATCCCAGCGCAATTCGGCGAGCATCACCTCGCCCAGCACGCCGCTGTCGAGCAGTTCGCGCACCGTGAGGAAGTCGCTGTCCCAGCGACGATTGTGGAAGACGGACAGGACAAGGCCGCGCGCCTGCGCCAGCGCAATCAGCGCGCGGCCATCGGCTGGATCGACCGCGAAGGGCTTGTCGATCACGACATGCTTGCCGGCCTCGAGCGCGGCGCGGGCAAGCGGCGCATGGAGATCATTGGGGGTGGCGATCACCACCAGACCGATCGACGGATCGGCGAACAGCGCCGGTGCGTCCGCGACCGCGGCAGCGCTGGGAAAGGCACGGGCGACCTCGTCGCGGCGCGAGGTCACGACACTCCTGAGCCAGAGGCGCGGCACCGCCTCGACCAGCGGCGCATGGAAGCTGGCGCCGGCCAACCCGAAACCGATCAGTCCGACATCGATCATCGCCCGCTCCATCGCCGATCACGCGGCGCCCGCGCGCCCGTTGATGCCCGATGAGGAAATCGGCGGGAACAGGCAAGCGATGGACGCTGCCGACGATCACGAGACGCCGTAAAAAAGGCGACCGGCTCCCGGAGGAGCCGGCCAGTGGCATGCTTCGCTCAGATGCTTTTCGAAATGCCGAAGAAGAAGCCGCGGCGCGGGCCATATTGCGGCGCGCCGACCCCGACACCCGATCCGTCGCGGATCTGGTAGACATGATCACCGACATTGATGATGTCGAAGCGCAGGCTGATGCCCGGACGCGCGATCCGGTACCCGGCCGACAGATTGAACTGCGCATAGTCCTTCAGCGCGAGGCCGTTGGGAATGCCGTTTACATCGTCGTCCGCCCGCAGGCCCGACCCGTAGATCATGTCGCCGCCGAGCTTCAGGCCCGATAGCGGCCCCTGACGGAAGGCGTAGGACAGGCCGGCCGACCCGGTATAGGTCTGGTCGTGATCCAGGTAGACATAGTGGCGGGCGATATAGCCGAGCTCGGTCGCCGGATCGCTGGCCGGGCCGTCGAAGTTGAACTGGCTCGACACGACCTCCAGCCCCTGCGCCTTGGCATAGGCGAAATTCGCATAGGCCAGCCATCCCCCATGGGCATAGCTCATATTGGCCTCGACCCCTTGGATGCGGCCCTTGCGATAGTTGAACGGAGTCAGGATGATCGGCGCGCCGAACTGGCCTTCGTCGATCAGGTTGCGCGACCGACGCAAATATCCGTCCACGCCCAGGGTGAACCCGCCGCCTAGCTTCTGCTGCAGCCCGACATCATAATAATTCTGCCGTTCGGCAAAGGGCGTGGTGTCGAGCGTGCTGCCTGCCGCCGCGCTTGTCCCATCGAACTTCGCGATGCTGGTGGTAGCGACATTCTCGAACGGCGGCGGCGAGAAATAACGGGCATAGCCGAGATGGACCGTGGTGCCGAGCGATTGCCAGACGAGGCTGGCGCGCGGGCTGAACTGCGATTCGCTGCGATAGCCGTCATAGTGATCGAAGCGGCCGCCGATATTGAGCGTGAGCTGCCGCGACAGCTTGAGCTCGTCCTGCAGATAGGCACTGTAGGTCCATTCGGTTGCACCGCCATTGTCGACGATCGAGATCGGTTCGCCGTTCTGGCTGCCGCTCGAATCGACGGGGAAGACCGCCGTGGTCGTATCGCTGACGCCACGATCGCGGGTGACCAGGATGCCCGCGCGGATCGTGTTTGCGTCGTTCACGCGATAGGCGCCGTCGATCTGGCCACCCATGGTGAAATCCTGCTTGAACGCCTGCTGCGCCTGCCCGTTGAACAGCAATTCGCCGAGCATGTCGGGCCGGTAGCGCAGCGACGAATAGCGTCCGAAGAGCGAGACCTGATAGGTGAGCGGTCCAGAATCGTGCAGGAAGGCGAACTGCCCGAAGGCGGTCTTCTCGATCTGGCGCTCATTGAGGTCGTCGCTCAGGAAATCGGTGACTCCGCCGACCGACCAGCCCGCATCGGGATGGAGGCCGCGCGGGTTCGGGATCTGGAACGACTGATTCGAATAGCCCCCGACGAACGACACCCGGTTTTCCTGATCGATGATATGATCCACATAGCCGAACGCCTGGGCCTGATCGGTCCGGTCATGGATCGGGTTGCTCGACCCGTCGACGCTTTCGATGCCGACATCGTTGTGACGGAAATCGCCCGAGACGAAATAATTGGTCGAGCCGGACGAGCCGCCATATTCGACGCTCGGCTCGATCATCCCGCGGCTGCCGCCATAGAGCGAGACCGAACCGCCATTGTCGAACACGCCGCTCTTGGTGGTGACGTCGATAATGCCGGCGGTGCGCAGGCCATATTGCGCCGGCAACGCGCCGGTGAGCAGGCTGAAACGGTCGATCAGCCGCGGCGAAAGCGTCTGCCCGAAGACGGCCAGCCCCTCGGGCAGGATCGTGCCGTTGATGCGATATTGCAGGTTGTTGTGATCGTCGCGGACATGGAACTGGCCGAAGCCGTCCTGCACCACGCCGGGCAGCTGGAGGATGATCTGGTTGAACTGCTGGTTGTCTCCACCCGGCAGCGCCTGGATCGCTTCGTTGGTGATCGTATAGGCAGTGGCGCCGAGACTGGGCTGGATCGAGGCCCGGGCGGCATCGAGCTTGTGGGCGGTGACGACGATATCATGTGCCGGCGCGGCCGGCGGTGACGGATCGGACGCCGTCCCGCTATCGGGCTGGGCGACCTGCGCATAGGCTGGACACGCGGCGATTACTGCCAGCAGGCTGGCGGCAGCGGATACCCTTTTCATTCATGCTCCTAGAACTCTCCCGGTTCGTGGACTCGCCTCTCCTTTAGAGTGATGTTGTATCATCGCAATAGTGATTGTCGCACCGCAGCATCATTTGATCGCAGAATCGCCGGGCAGCGGTGGTTGACGGCGCGCCGGCTGTGCGCCCCTGCGCTTCGCCCGCAGACGACAAGGCCATCGCAAAGCTGCGGCCGGCGCCCCCGATCGAAGCAGGCCGGAGCGCGGAGCTTGATCCGCGCCCCGAAACGTTCCTCACGCCAGCGCCGCCGCGACGGCACGTCCCAGCGGTGTCGTCGGCCGCCCGATCAGCGCCGATAGCTGCCGCCCGCCATCGAACAGCGCGCCCTGCGCCGCGCCGGCATCCCAGCCGGCGATGGCGCGGGCCAGCGCCTCGGGCAGGCCGAAGCCGACCAGCGCGGCGGCATATTCCGCCTCCGGCAGGTTGGTGTAGGCAATCGCCTTGCCGCTCTGCCGCGACAGCTCCGCCGCGAGATCGGCGAGGGTCCAGGATTCGTCGCCCGCAAGCTCGTAGCGTCTGCCCTCATGGCCCGCGCCGGTGAGCACCGCGACGGCGGCATCGGCGAAATCATCCCGGGTGGCGGACGAAATCCTGCCGTCCCCGGCGCTGCCGATGATCGTGCCGGACGCGAGCGCGCCCTGGACCGAACCCAGGTAATTCTCGGTGTACCAGCCATTGCGCAGGATGGTCACGGCGAGGCCCGATTCAGCCAGCGCTGCCTCGGTATCGAGATGTTCGGCCGCGAGGCTCAGCGGCGAGGTGTCGGCATGGAGCAGGCTGGTATAGACGATGCGCCCCACGCCCGCCTGCCGTGCGGCCGCGATCACGTTGCGATGCTGGACGCTGCGCTGGCCGACCTCGCTCGACGAGATGAGCAGAAGGGTAGCGATCCCGGCGAGCGCGGGGGCCAATGTCTCCGGCCGGGCATAATCGGCCTCGCGCGCGGCGACGCCGAGATCGGCCGCCTTTGCCGGCGTGCGGGCCAGCGCGACAATGTCCCCGGCGGGCACGGCGGCCTTCAGTTTTGCGACGACTCGTCGGCCAAGCTGACCGGTGGTGCCGGTGATCGCGATCGTCATGGGTCTTTCTCCATTGTGGTGACCCCGCCGATCTAGGCACCTTGCTTATTTTTCGTAAGTACGCACATGAAGGTAAGCATGGAAGAAGATATCCCCAACGCCGGCGCCCTCACCTCCGAGGACTCCACCGCAGCCGCAGCATCGTTGTCCGAACGCTTCCGGCGCGGTGACGTCATGGCGGCGACCTGCCCCTCGCGCGACGTGCTGAAGCATGTGACGAGCCGCTGGGGCGTCCTTGTGCTGATCGCGCTGGAAGAGGGAACGCAGCGCTTCAGCGCATTGCGGCGGATGATCGGCGGCGTCAGCGAGCGGATGCTCTCGCAGACGCTGCAATGGCTCGAGGGCGACGGGCTGGTCGAGCGGCGCGCCTTCCAGGTGGTGCCGCCGCATGTGGAATACAGCCTGACGCCGCTGGGCCGCGAGGCGGCGGAAAGGGTACGGCGGCTGGTCGACTGGATCGAGTTGAGCATGCCGGCGATCGGGCTGACATGGGAAGAACGGCGCAGCGGGCAGGCGCCTCAGAACGTACCGCAATAGCCCGGCAGATGCGTCGCCTCGGCGCCGTGCGCCACCGCGAGGGCCTTGTGCACGGCCTTCTCGAACTTGCCCGCCACTGTCTTCGCCGCGACCTTGCCGCGCAGGAAATCGGCCCAGAGAAATTCGGCATAGGGCATTTCCGTCTTGGCATAGCCCCCTGCCCGCCGCACCGCGCCGGCCAGCGACCGGTACGGATCGTCCGCCATCCGCCCGATCGAGCGCGGGAGCTCGCGGACGTCACGGCGCTGCCCCTTCTCGTCATAGGGATGGAGCCAGTTGCGATTGTCCATGAAGGTCAGGAAATCCGCCTTGTGGAGATGATCGAGCCGCGCGACGACGCTGACCAGCACATGTGCCACCCCTTCGTCATGCAGCGCGCGGGCGAGATGATGATGATCGATCAGCCACGGCACCTGGCGCGGGCCGAGCACAACCGGGATCATGTGGCTGCCGAGGAAATCGGGCCCGTCGGTCGCGGCATGATCGAGCCATTCGCGGCGCTTGCGCTCGACCTCGATCAGGCCGACCGTCATCTGGGTCGGGCGCAAATCGCCGAGCGGCACCGGTTGCAGGCGCGGTTCAAGCAGGTTGTACATCGTCGCTTCCCTTCGCTTCCGCCATCGCCACAGCGTCCGCCACGCTGAACGACGCGCCTTCTGCCAGGCGACCGAGGCCGGCCGTCACCAGCACGTCGCGCACGCGATCATGCGCCCGGGCGAGGCTGAGCGACAGACCTTTTGCATGCAGCTGCTTTTCGCATTCGACGATCGCCTCCAGCGCAGTGCTGTCGAGATCGTCACTCTCCTCCAGGCTGAGGACGAGGTGCGCGGCGCCGCGCGTCCCTGCCCGGGCGGCGATCAGGCCGAGCGACTGTTCGGCATTGGCGAAGAACAGCGGCGCGTTGGGACGGAAGATAGCGATGCCCGGCACCGGCACCGCCTCGGGATGGCGGGCGCGATCAACGAAATCATGCGTGTCGCCGAGCCGGCCGAGTTCACTGACGACCGGGTGCGCGAGCCGGTTGAGCAAGGCGCCGATCGACAGCAGCACCGCGATCAGCATCCCGTCCAGCACGCCGAACAGGATGACGCCTAGCGCCGCGGCGAGCGCGATCCACTGGTCGCGGTCGATCCGGAACAGGGTGGCGAGCGGCGCGGGCGACAGCGCGTGAGTCAGCGCCGCTATGACGACCGCGGCGAGCAGCGGCTGGGGCAGCGCGGCGATCGCGGGGCCGGCGAACAGCACGGCAGCGCCAAGCGCCAGCACCGCGGCCAGCGCAGCGACCCGGCCGGTGGCGCCCGCGGTCTCGTTGGCGGCCGCAGCGGAGAAGCCCGCGCCGACCGGCATGCCCTGGACGAACGCGGACAGGAGATTTGCGCCGGCAAGCGCGCCGAATTCGCGGTTGGCCGAGATCGTGTCACCATGGCGCAGCGCGAGCGAGCGGATCGCCCCCCAGCTTTCCGCGAGGAGGATCAGCATGAGCGGCACGGCGAGCTGGGCGAGGCGCGACCAGCGCGCAAAGCCGAGATCCGGAAGGGTGAAGGATGGCAGGCCGACTCCGATCGGACCGACCTGCGCCACGCCAAGCGCCGGCAGGTCGGCCAGCCGGGAAAATGCCATGCCCAGCAGCAGCACGATCAGTGCGGCGGGCAGTCGCCGCGTCGCGCGCAGGCCGAGCAGCGTGGCGAGCGCGACAGCGCCGATCGCAAGGCTCGCGGCGTTGACCCGATCCGGGTGTGCCGCGAGCTCGAGCAGCTGCGCGAGCGTGGAACTTGCCGCGACGGTAACGCCGAGCAGATGCGGTAGCTGGCGGATGATGATGGTGATCGCCAGGCCGAAGCCGAAGCCGCGCAGCACCGGCCGGGCGATGAACGCCGACAGGCTGCCCAGACGGAAGGCGGCGATCAGCGCGAACGCACCCCCGACCATGGCAACCATGACCGTCGCCATCGCGGCGCGCTCCGCCGGGCTGCCGGGGAGCGTCGCCAACGAGGCCGCGAGAATCGTGGCAGACGCGGAGGTCGGCCCGACGATGGCGAAGCGGCTGCGGCCGAGCAGCGCATAGGCGGCACCACCGGCGAGCGCGGCGGCGATCGCGCGCCCCGGCGCGAGGCCGGCGATCCCACCATAGGCGACCGCCTCGGGCAGCATCAGCCCGGCGACCGAGAGGCCGGCGGCGACATTGGCTATGATATGCCGGGGCGGGCGCCGCGATACCATGCTAGCCGTCAAGGCGGGGCGCGCCGTGGCGATGTTCAGATCTGGCCGCCGTCGCGCTCATGCGCCTGTCCCCGTCGCGTCCGGAGCGGGACTAGACCCGCTTTGCGGCCACGGCAACGCAGGCGGCAGCACCGCGACCGCCCGGCCAGCATTTTCTGGCGCTGCGTGCGGAATCGGATACCAGCAGATCATTCACTGCGGAGAAGATTCGGATGCCCGGAGGCCTGGTAGCGCTGCTCGACGATATCGCGATGATCGCGAAGCTGGCGGCTGCGTCGCTCGACGACGCGGCAGGCGCCGCGGGCCGGGCGGGCGTGAAGGCGGCAGGCGTGGTGATCGACGATACCGCCGTGACGCCGCGCTACGTCGTGGGGCTGACGCCCGATCGCGAATTGCCGATCATCGCGAAGATCGCGGTGGGATCGCTGCGCAACAAGCTCCTGTTCCTGCTACCAGCGGCGTTGCTGCTGAGCAGCTTCCTGCCCTGGGCGATCACCCCGCTGCTGATGCTGGGTGGCGCCTATCTGTGCTTCGAAGCGACCGAGAAGATCGTCGAGGCGCTCGGCGGCAGCGGCCATGCCGAGGAAGTGGCACAGATCGGTGACGCGAAGGAACTCGAGGCGCGGCAGGTCGGCGGGGCGATCCGCACCGACTTCATCCTGTCGGCCGAGATCATGGTGATCGCGCTCTCCGAGATCCCCGGCGAATCGCTGGCAATGCAGGCAGGCGTGCTCGCCGCGGTGGGCATCGCAATCACGATCGGCGTGTACGGCGTCGTCGCGCTGATCGTGAAGATGGACGATATCGGGCTGCACCTCGCGCAGCGGCGCGGCGCCGGCGTCCGGGCGATCGGGCGCGGGCTGGTCAAGGCCATGCCGCTGCTGCTCGAGGGACTGTCCACGCTGGGCGTCGCGGCCATGGCCTGGGTGGGCGGCGGTTTCATCATCCACGGACTGGAGACGTTCGGCCTCGGCGCGATCCCGCATGCGCTGCACGGTGCAGCCGTGGCAGCCGGCCGGGCGTCCCTCGTCGCCGCCGGGCTGGTCGAATGGTTGGTCGGCGCGATCGGATCGGCAGTGGCAGGGATTATCGTCGGTGGCGCGATCGTGGGGGTGCTGCACCTGATCCCGCGCCGGGGCGGGCAAGCTGCCCCGGCTGGCTGAACGACGGCAGATGAAGGCATTGGTCGGGGAGACAGGATTCGAACCTGCGACATCCTGCTCCCAAAGCAGGCGCGCTACCGGACTGCGCCACTCCCCGACCGGAGGCGCGGCTTTAGGCGCGGGGTTCGCAGGAAGCAAGGAGGTTGGTGGGCCCGGCAGGACTTGAACCCGCAACCTACCCGTTATGAGCGGGCAGCTCTAACCAGTTGAGCTACGGGCCCCACCAAAGCGCTCGTTAGCGGAGGGCGCGCTTTGCTGGCAAGGGTGCCGCGTCGATGATCTCGGCGAGCGATGCGGGCGCAACACCACGCCGGCCGAGATCGTCGAGGATTCGATCCCACCAGCCGTGGAAAGCCGCCAGATCGGCCGCGTCCCGGACATAGGGCGTATGGCCGGGAACGATCGAGGGCGAATGAAACGAGAAATTGAGCAGGCGCAGCCCCTCCCCCAGCGCGACCGCGACCGCCTCGCGCGCATCCGCCAGCGGCATCTGCTCCGGCGTGAGCGCGACGCGGGACAGCATGTGGCTGCGCGCGAACACGCCCCTGCCCTTCGGCACGCGGCCAAGCGCGTTGTAGAGGCCGATCCCGGCGCGGCGGGCGAGGCCGGTGAACACCGTGGTCAGCGGCACTTCCAGGAGCGCACCCGCAGGCCCGGTGCGGAACGCACGATTGCCGATCGCCGCAAAATCCGGACCGCCTTCGTCCGTATAGCAGTGCGCGGAACGCATCGAGCTGTCGAGCAGGTAGCCGCGCGCGGCGAGCAGGCCGAGCGTAGCCGGCCCGATGCCGTAGCGGCCGGCGCGATAGGCGACCGGGACGACGCCGAACGCCGCGGTGATGGCGCCGGTGAGCGCGTCGAGCTTCGCCGCTTCGAGTGACTCGGGCAGGTTGCCGGCGAAGCTGTTGGCAGGGCTGAGAATCTCGTCGAAGGGCGGATTGACCCAGGCATGGAGCTGCGTGCCGATGGTCGACACCCCATCAGCGACGAGACCGCGCAAGATCTCGATCGCACGCGGATCAGTCGCGATCGGATAATCGACCATATAGGCGAGCGGGATACCACGACCGGCGAAGCGGCGATGCGTCTCGGGCAGCGCCGTGACATGCGAGACGCCGTGACGGTCGCGCGTAAGCGGCGCGTTCCAGTCGAATTCCTCCTCGGTATCGACGAACACGGTGAAGCGGGTGCCGAACTCGGCCGGCCAGTCGACCATATCGCCAGCGGGCGGCGGCGGGACGCGGTAGCCCCGCATCCGCTCCCGGGAGGGTGTGGGCTCGACCACGATCAGCTGGAAGAAACCTGCTCCACGCTGTCGATAACGGCGGCGGGCAGCCGCAAAGTCAAGGTCTTGTCGCCGATCGTGAGCGAGCCGTGCAGTTCCACCGCGAGATTGCGCGCAAGCCTGAGCGCGAAACCGGTGCCGAGCAGCGGGGCGCCGTCGCGCTCGGCCTCGGACTCGGCGTCGATCGCGAGCAGCGCGTCGCCGGCATAAGAGGCAAGCGCCGCGGGGCGATCGAACGCCAGCGCAACCTGACCGTCGGCATCGAGCGTTGCCGCGACCCCGATCCGTTCATCCTTGGCGCCCGACGCGACGAGTGTCGCCATCAGCCGGCCGATCAGGCGCTCGACCGCGCGGTCGTCGCCCGCCACCGCGATATCGCCGTCACTGTCGCCAATATAGAGATCGAGGATCGTGCCGCGCAGGCTGGCAAGCGGCTTCAGGTCGTCCGCGATCCGGGTCAGCAGCGGCCGGATCGGCACTTCGGTCGGGCGGAGATCGAGCGCCTTCGAATCGATTCGCGCGGCCATGTCGATATCGTCGATCGCGGTCAGCAAATCGCCGGCCTGGCTGCGAATAGTGGCGGCGTGCGCGCGATAGGCGTGCGGAACCGGGCCGAGCATCTGCGTCTCGATCATCTCCGCAAAACCGGCGATCGCATTGGTGGGCGTGCGCAGTTCGTGGACAAGCTGGCGCAGCGCATCCGAAGCCGGGTTGCGATTGCCATGAACCGGTTCCGCGGTCTCATCCGGCCGGGGTCGGCGGGCACTGCCGCGATAGCCGGTGAAGCGGCCGGTATCGCGATCGAACACCGGTATACCGGTGATGCGCCACTGGCCCGCGGCATCGGAATTGCCTTCGACAATGAGGCGGGCATTGGCGAAGCCCGCGCGACGCCGGAACGCGCCAGCGGCAACGCCATCGACCTGCGACCCGCCCGATGGCGTGGCGAGATCCAGCGACAGGCCGATCAGCGGCGCGCGCGCAGCCCCCTCCACCCAACGGACGATGCCCGATGCATCGGTTTCGAAACGGAAGGCCGGCGCCGGGGCGGGCTCGAAGTCGAAGAGCGCCGGCTGATGCTCGGACAGGCGCATCGACTCGACGAGCGGGCCGGCAGGCGAATCTTCGCGCTGGCGTTGATAGGCATCGATGCGGGCCACCAGCTCAGCGATCTGGAACATGCCCGTCGCGGCCTCCGCAGGCGGCGGCTGCAACAGGGTGACTTCGGCAAGACGCGCGACCGACTCCGGTGCGGACGCATCGACGACGGCCGCCGCTTCGGCAGCGATGGGGACGACCTTACCCGCTTCGGCGACGACCGGCTCAGTCTCCGCAACGGCAACCTCGGAGTCGATAGCTGCCGCCTCGGGCTCGGCGTGTCCCAGCGGCTCGGTCAACCCTGACGGATGCTCCGCACCAGCCGAGCCCGTCGCCGCGAACTGCGCGGCCGGTGTCGCAACTTCCGGCGTTTCGGCGGCGGACTGGCGCAGCGCCTCGGCAACAACCGGCAGGCCCAGCGCGACGCTGGCGATCGAAACAAAGGTCGATTCGGCAGGCGGAACAAAGACCGCTTCAGCCGCTCCGGGCGTACCCTCATCTTCTTCCGGCACGACGCCAATGACGGCTTCGCCAGAAGCTTCTTCCGGCGTTGTCGGCATCGCCCCGGTCGTGGGATCGGCCTCGTTGGCGGGCAGCGGCTCGACCACATCGGTCCAGTCAATCGATATCGCTTCGACCGCCGGCGCGGTGGCCGCTGCGGCGTCGGAAGGACGGGCCGGCTCGGCGATGGCTTCGACCATTGCGGCGTCCCGCGGCTCGGCGACTGCCTCGGCCTGCACTGGCATGTCCGGCTCGGGCGTTGCTGCTTCGACCGGGGCTGGTTCGACAGCGGCTGCTTCGCCCGCGCCGAGCACGAAATCGACGCTGCCGAAGCTTTCGAGCGCCCGTCCCACGGCCGGCGGCAGGTCGCGCCGGTGGCGCATCAGCGAGCGGACCGCCGGCGACATGCCGGGCAGCATGGCGATCCATTCGTCGGCACGCAGCCGCGCGGTGCGCAGGACCGGCGCTGCAATGCCCACGTCGTCCT
>CAISGR010000057.1 GCA_903884945.1 uncultured bacterium | reverse complement strand
GCCGAGCGCCGTCAGCGTCTCGATCAGCACCGCGGTCTGGATCGTCATGTGCAGCGACCCCGTGATGCGCGCGCCCTTCAGCGGCTGCGACGCGCCGAACTCCTCGCGCAGCGCCATCAGCCCCGGCATCTCGGTCTCCGCAATGTTGATTTCCTTGCGGCCGAAATCGGCAAGGCCGATGTCCGCGATGACATAGTCCTGGCGCTCGATGGCGGGTGCAGTGGCCATAAGTCTATTCCTCGAAAAATTGTGGTTCAGGCGGCCAGTGCGGCTTTGAGATCGTCGACCAGGTCGGTGCGCTCCCACGGGAAGAAGTCGCCATCGGGATCGCGGCCGAAATGGCCGTACGCTGCGGTGCGCGCATAGATCGGCTTGTTCAGGCCGAGATGCGTGCGGATACCGCGCGGGGTCATGCCGCCGAGCTTCTCGATGCGCCGGATAGCCGCCTCGATCCTGTCGTCGCCGACCACGCCGGTGCCGTGCGTGTCGACATATAGCGACAGCGGTTTGGAAACGCCGATCGCATAGGCCAGCTGGATCGTGCAGCGCTTGGCGAGGCCGGCGGCGACGATGTTCTTGGCGAGGTAGCGCGTGATATACGCCGCCGAGCGGTCGACCTTGGTCGGGTCCTTGCCCGAGAAGGCGCCGCCGCCGTGCGGAGCTGCACCGCCATAGGTGTCGACGATGATCTTGCGGCCGGTCAGCCCGGCGTCGCCGTCGGGTCCGCCGATCTCGAAGCTGCCGGTCGGGTTGATATGATAGGCCGTTTCGTCGCTGAGCAACGCCGCCGGCAGCAGGTCGGCGACGACCGTCTTCACATAGGCATGCAGTTCGTCCTGCTTGGCGCCTTCGTCATAGCCTTTGGCATGCTGGGTCGAGACGACGATCGCGGTCGCCGCGACCGGCTTGCCGTTCTCGAAGCGAAGCGTGACCTGGCTCTTGGCATCGGGCTCGAGGAACGGCGCCGTGCCGGCATGGCGATCGGCGGCCATGCGGTGGAGGATGCGGTGCGAATAATAGAGTGTGGCCGGCATCAGGTCGGGCGTTTCGTCGCAGGCGAAGCCGAACATCATCCCCTGGTCGCCGGCGCCTTCGTCCTTGTTGCCGCTGGCATCCACGCCTTGGGCGATATGCGCCGATTGCGGGTGGAGCTTGTTCTCGAAGCGTAAAGTCTTCCAGTGGAAGCCGTCCTGCTCATAGCCGATCCTGCGGACGGTATCGCGGACGGTCTGCTCGACCTCTTCCTGGACGCCCGGCGCCCAGTTGCCGGCTTCGTCCATTATCCCCTTGCCCCGAATCTCGCCGGCAAGGACGACCAATTGCGTCGTGGTCAGCGTCTCGCACCCGATCCGCGCCTCGGGATCCTTGGCGAGGAACAGATCGACAATCGCGTCGCTGATCTGGTCGGAAACCTTGTCGGGATGGCCTTCGGAGACCGATTCGGAGGTAAAGAGATAGGTGTCGCGGGCCATCAGGCTCTCCCTTTTATAGATATTTCGGATGGTTCATGCCGCAGTCGGATTGCGGCTGATCACGTAGCTCTCGTCGTTGAACCAAAGCTCGCCATTCTTGCGCAGCACCTTGCGGGTGGCTTCGAGATAGAGGGGATTGCTCATCGCCTCGCCGAGGCGCTCGTCATCGATTTGCGCGACATAGGTCGCGGCATTCCAGGCGGCGAGCAACGTCGAGGTGCCGATCGAGGCGCTTTCGCTGTCGATCTCGTCGGGCAGCGTGTGCATCTCGTAGCGGAACAGGGCCTCCGAGCTGGGCAGCGCATCGAAGCGGAAATTGCCCGCGTCTGCGCCCATTGCCTGCCTGGTCGCTTCCAGCAGTGCGTGGCGCGAGGTGGTGAACGGATCCTCGCCCGGCCAGACGATCTGGACGATCTCGAGCCCGGGATCGTTGCCGGCGGAGTGGATGCCGAGCAGCCGGCCATTGGGACGCAACGCGCGGGCGAGGGGGGCGAGCACGCGCTTGGCTTTGAAGTCGGTCGCGGCGCTCAGGCGGAACGGCTGGCTGGCGATGACCAGGTCATAGTCGGCGACCGGCTGGTCCTGTTGCGGGATCACGTCGGCGAGCATGAATGCGCAATCCTCGCGGTAGAGGATCAGCGTCGTCGGCCTCTCGGGGATCAGGCTGCCGGTCTTCTCGGAGATCTTGGTCTTCCAGTTCTGCGCCAGAAACGGCTGCAGCTCGAGGATCTGGCGCTCGAACTCGGCGGTGGTGTTGCCCTTGAGCGCCACGGCCTCCCAGGTCATCGCGGCGCGCGCCTCGGGCTTGATCGGCATCAGGTTCGGCGCTTCGGCATAAGAAATATTGGTCAGCGCCAGCACCGTCTCGGGGTGCTCGAAGAAGCGATCGGGCATCTTGTCGAGCGTCAGGCGGACGTCCTCGAGGCTGATTTCCTTGCCGGCGATGAGGAAGGGAAAGCGCGGATAGGCTTCGTGCATCGAGCGCATCACCCGCGCCAGGACCGTGCCGTCGCCCATGCCGGCGTCGAAGAAGCGCACCGCAGGCGGCACGGGCTTCAATTTCTTGAGTTCGCGGGCAACGCGCTCGGCGACGACCCACTTCTCGGAGCAGGTATTGACGAACATCAGATATTTCTGGCGGTTGTCGTAGAACCTGAAATTCTGTTCGGACGACGGTGCCTCGGGTTCGGTCGCCACGACGGCAACCGCATTACGTTCCGCACTGATCGCCGCCATCAAGGGATCCTCTTCCGTTTCCTCTGGCATCCCCTGGCGATCTGCCGGGTGCGCTATTGAAGACGGTGTTGTTCCCGGCGGCTGCGCGGATAAACCACAATCGGTCCCACGGCTCGGCATGGGCAGCTTCCCACTTTTGCAGACGACAAGCCTCGTTGCCGGGCCCGGCCCGGGCGCCGTGCTACGGGTCGCCGAGGCACAGGCCGGCGGGTGCCGAGCGCTCGATCAGCCGATTGATTCCGGCACGAAACCCGGGCGCCAGCGGTTCCGACGATGCGAGCCGGTCGAGCGCCTCTGCCAGCTGCGATCGCCGGACGCTTCCATGCCGCGATCATCGTGTGGCGAATGCCACTGCTTCGCCGACAGTTCCGCCAGCGCCGAATCGCCGTGGATCGCCTCCAGCGCTACCTTCGCTGCTAAATCCCGCTCGTCCGCGCCCGGTAATGCTCGAGGACCGGCCGGGCCCCCTCGGACGAAAAGGCGCCGTTCAGGCCCTCGGCTGCCCCCTCGGCGGCAAGGGCCGCCCGTGCCGCCATCGTCTCCTCATATGCGGTGACGGCGCGCCAGTTTCGGCCTGCGGTCAATGCTTCGGCGAGATCGACCGCATCGGCGAGCGCGAGATTCACGCCTTCGCCCGAAAAGGGAGACATCAGGTGCGCCGCATCGCCCAGGAGAGTCAGCCCGGGCTGGCTGGTCCAGCGGTGGCCGATGGGCAGCGCATGGAGCGGACGGACCGCGATGAACTCTCCGGTCTCGATCATTTCCTTCAGCGCGGGAGCCCATCCGGCGAACGCCGCGCGCAGGGCTGCGCGCAATTCCGCGGGCGACAGCGCCTGCCAGGCCAGCGCCGTGGCCTCGTCCAGGCGCAGGCCGGCATATCCGCGAATATGGCCCAGCCCGTTGCGCTGGGTGATCAGAACCCGATTGTCGCCGACCGCGAACAGCTTGCCGCTACCCGTCAGCGCGTCGATGGCGGGATGCCGTTCGGCGTCGAAGCCCAGTTCGACCAGTGTCACGCCTTCATAGGCTGGCACGGCATCGCCGAGCAGCGGTCGCACGCGCGACCACGCGCCATCGGCGCCGACCACCACGTCGAAGCATTCGCGCCACCCGTCGCCGACCACCGCATAGCAGCCGTCGACGGGCGTGATCCCGACAACGCGGCGTCCCCAGCGTACGGTGCCGGGCGCAAGCGAATCCAGCAGGATCCGACGCAGGATCGTCCGATCGATTTCGGGCCGATCGTCGGCGGGCTCGTTGCGGTCGAACAGCAAGGTGCCGTCGACATCGTAGAGCCGGTCGCCCTGATCCTCGGGGCGGGCGGCCGCGGTGAACTCGGCTTCCAGGCCCGCCAGCCGCATCGCCCGCTGGCCGGTCTCGCCATGCAGGTCGAGCGATCCGCCCTGCGGCCGTTCCCCGGCGTGCGCGTCGCGCTCGAACACGACGGGCGCAAGGCCGGCCAGGTGCAGCAGTCGCGCCAGCATCAGCCCGCCCGGGCCGCCTCCGATGATCGCGATCCGATCCATTGCCATGTCGTCAGTCTCCTTGTACATAGGCACCTATGTAAATTAACATAGGCACCTATGCAATGGCTGATATCGATGACGATTGGGATCCGCTTCGCCATCCCGGCCATTACTTCAGCCGTATCGCGCGCGGACTGGGGCGCATCGGCGATGCGCGGCTGCGCAGCCTCGGCTTCGCCACGGCACAATTGCCGGTGCTGACGGCGCTCAAGGATGGGCAACGACTGTCGCAGACGGAACTGGCCCGCTGGGCGAAGGTGGAGCAGCCGACCATGGCGCAGATGCTCGCCCGGATGGAGCGCGACGGCCTCGTCACGCGTGCGCCCGATCCGCACGACAGGCGATCGAGCCTGATTTCACTGACGGACGAAGCGCGCGCACGCTTGCCGGCCGGTCGCGCGGTGCTGCGGCAGGGCAATGCCGACATTACCAGCGGCTTGTCGTCCGAGGAACTCGATACACTGGTGTCGCTGCTCAAGCGCGTCCTGGCGAATGTCGAAGCGCTCGAACCGTGAGCCACGCGTGCCGGGCGGCCGATGGCGTGCGGAGCAACGCCCAGGCCGGCCCGTCACCCGCGCCCGTATAACGGCATCGCAGTTGCCATGATGGTGGCGAAAGGGATGTTCGCCTCGAGCGGCAGCCCGGCCATATGGACCACCATCCGCGCGACATGGGCGACATCCATCCTCGGCTCGGCCAGCACCCGCCCGTCCGGCTGCAGCGCGCCCTGGGCCAGCGCGGCGCTCATCTCGCTCACGGCATTGCCGATGTCGATCTGGCACGCGGCGATGCCGTGCGCCCGCCCGTCCAGCGCGATCGCCTTGGTGAGGCCGGTGATGGCGTGCTTGCTGGCGGTGTAGGGCGCCGAATGGGGGCGGGGGCGATCGGCGGAGATGGAGCCATTGTTGATGATTCGCCCGCCTTGCGGCGCCTGGCGCTTCATCGCGCGCATGGCGGCGCGCGCGCAGAGCAGGCTGCCAAGGATGTTGGTGTCGAGCAGCGCACGGATCCGGGCCACCTCGAGCTCGTCGAGCGGGACGGGGGGCGTCGAGATCCCGGCATTGTTGAACAGCAGGTCGATCCGGCCGAATCGCGCGAGGCCGGCGTCGAACAGCGCGTCCACGGCCTGTTCGTCGGTGACGTCGCACGCCGTCGCCATGGTCTCGGCGGTGGTGCGGGCGGCGGTTTCGGCCAGCGCATCGGGGCGCCGGCCGGCCAGGACCAGGCTCCAGCCGGCCTCGCCCAGGCCGAGCGCGACGGCGCGGCCGATGCCGCTTCCAGCCCCGGTGACGACGGCGATCCGGCGGGGTGATGTCATCGAAAAGCTCCCGTGCAACAGCGCGCCCGTTCCTGCCACGGGAAAGCGCGACTGGACAGGGCGGCGCGCACCCTCCTAAAGGCGCATCATGGCATCGTACAAAGAACCTTCCTTCAAGGACCGCGCCGCGCTTTCCGCGCAGGCAAAGCAGGCTGCTCTCGAGAAACTCAAGGCGAAGCCACCGATCGACCCGGCGGTCGCCGCGGAGCGTGCCGCAGCGCGCGCGGCGAAGGAAGCTGCCGAGGCGCAGAAGCGCGCCGACAAGAAGGCCGCGATCGAGCAGGCCCGGCTCGACAAGATCGCCAAGGCCGAAGCCGTCAAGGCGGAAGCAGCACAGGCGGTCGTCAAGGCTGAACTGACCGAAGCGGAGAAGAAGGCGGCCCGCGACGCCCGCTACGCGGCGCGCAAGAACCGCAAATAGGCGCCGGGCGCGGCCAGGGTCGCGCCGGGCTCCTTCATCTCAGGGCAGGTTCTTCGCGAGCTCGTCGAGCCACGGCCTGGCCGTGCCGTCCGAGGGCGCGCGCCAGTCGCCGCGGGGCGACAGCGCGCCGCCGGCCGAGACCTTGGGCCCGTTGGGGATCGCCGAGCGCTTGAACTGGCTGGTCACGAAGAAGCGGAACAGGAACTTCTCCAGCCAGCCGCGGATCGTGGCGAGGTCATAGGCGTGGCGTCCCGCCAGCGGGAAATCGCGCGGCCACCGGCCGGCGGATACGTCGCGCCACGCGTGAAGCGCGAGGAAGGCGATCTTCGACGGCGCCATGCCGTGGCGCACGACATAGTGCAGGAAGAAATCGTTGAGCTCGTACGGCCCGATCCGCGCCTCGGTGCTCTGGATCGCGCCCGACGCGTCGGCCGGAACCAGCTCGGGCGAGATCTCGGTGGCGAGGATCGCCTCGAGGATCTGGTCGGTGTCGCGATCATATTGGTCCGTCCGGATGCACCAGCGGATCAGGAACTGGATCAGCGTCTTGGGCACGCCGGCATTGACCGCATAATGGCTCATCTGGTCGCCGACGCCATAGGTGCACCAGCCGAGCGCCAGTTCGGACAGGTCGCCGGTGCCCACCACCAGCCCGCCCCGCTGGTTGGCGAGGCGGAATAGATAATCGGTGCGCAGGCCCGCCTGGACGTTCTCGAAGGTCACGTCATAGACCGGCTCGCCGCGGCCGAAGGGGTGGCCCATGTCGCCGAGCATCTGCGTGGCGGCGGGGCGGATATCGATCTCGTCGCCGTCGACGCCGAGCGCGCGCATCAGCGCCCAGGCATTGGCCTTGGTATGCTCGCCGGTCGCGAAGCCGGGCATGGTATAGGCAAGGATGTGGCTGCGCGGCTTGCCGAGCCGGTCCATCGCCTTGGCCGCCACGATCAGCGCGTGAGTCGAATCGAGCCCGCCCGACACGCCGATCACCAGCCGTTCGACCTTGCTGCCCTCGATGCGCTTGAGCAGGCCCTCCACCTGGATGTTGAACGCCTCATAGCAATCCGAATCGAGCTTTTCGGGCGTATTGGGCACGAACGGGAAGCGGCGGATGTCGCGGACCAGCCCGATATCGGCGAAGTCGGGCTGGTGGCCGAAGGCGATGCGGCGGAAGCGGGTTTCCGGATGCCCGGCGAGCGTCGCTGAATCGTTGAAGGTGCCGACGCGCATCCGCTCCTGGCGCAGCCGGCCGCAGTCGACATCGGCGAGGACGATGCCCGGCTCCTGCGGGAAGCGCTCGGATTCGGCGAGGAGCTCGCCCAGCTCGTGAATCATGCCCTGGCCGTCCCAGGCCAGGTCGGTCGTGCTCTCGCCCGGCCCGGCGGCCGAAAAGACATAGGCGCAGACTGCCCGCGCGCTTTGCGAGGCGCAGAGCAGGGCGCGTTCACGCGCCTTGCCGACCACGATGTTGGAGGCCGACAGGTTGCAGCAGACCAGCGCGCCGGCCAGCGCCCCCATGGTGGAGGGCGGGGTGGGGGCCCAGTAATCCTCGCAGATCTCCGCATGGAAGACGAAATGGGGCAGGTCGCTCGCCGCGAAGATCAGATCGGTGCCGAAGGGCGCCGCCTGCCCGGCCACCTCGATCTCGCCGCCCTGGCCGGCGCCGCTCGCGAACCAGCGCTTCTCGTAATATTCGCGATAATTGGGCAGGAAGGTCTTGGGCACGACGCCGAGCACGCGGCCGCGCGCGATGGCGACGGCACAGTTATAGAGCCGCCCGTTGCGCGCCAGCGCCGCGCCGACCAGCAGCACGGGCCGCAGCTTTGCGCTGGCCGTCACGACCGCGCCGAGCGCTTCGTGCGTCGCGCGCTGCAGCGCATCCTGCAGGTGCAGGTCGTCGATCGCATAGGAGCTGATGTTGAGCTCCGGGAAGACGAGCAGGTCGGCGCCGCGCTGGTGGCCTTCCTTCGCCAGCGCGATCGTCGCCGCGGCATTGGCCGCCGGATCGCCGACCGTCGCGCGCGGCGTGCAGGCGCCGACGCGGAGCAGTTCATGGGCGTGGATCGAATGAAAACGGTGCGTCTTCGCCATGAGGGAAGCGCTTAGCGGCGTTTCGCCGCCAATGCCACGCAGATCAGGACGCGTGCGCCACCATCAGCGCGAGGGTCGGCTTCGCATTGCCGACCACCTGCAGCACGTAATGCCCGGGCGTCAGCGCGAAATCGAGGGTCTTGCGGATGCTCGAACAGGGCTGGCCATAGCCATGCGCCGCCGCCACGGCCGGCTTGCCCTCGTGCAGCACGTCGATCCATGCCGCGGCGTTCAGCGCGATGCGATACGTCCCCGGCGCCTGGATGGTGAAGCCGAGCATGCCGCCATGGGTGTCGGCCCCGGGGGGCCTGGCGGGGGGCACGGCATAGGTGACGGACGCGGCCGGGGCGAGCTGCACATCGGCGCGCTGCCCGATCACGATCTGCGCCCGGGCGAGATCGGCCGGGGTGACGGCGGCGGTGACGGGGTCGGAAACGACCCAGCCTTCCAGGCCGGCGGGCAGCGGCACCGGCGTGACCGGGCAGGCCGGTGCGGATACGGGCTGGGCGGGTCCGGTCAGGGCAGGTGAGGGCTGGGCGGGCGCGGTCTGCGGCGCCTGCGCGGCGACGGGCGTGGTCGCCAGCGCCGCCAGGCCGAGGAGAATCGGGTATCGCATGCGCCACCTCGTGATCGATCCGCTGCGGACGCCATATCGCGCCGGGCGGGGCCGCCGCAACGAAAGTCTCCGGAAATCCGGTCATTGCGGTTGACGCGTCGTCCGCGGCCGGTAGCGTGGCGGCGATCAGCAGGAGACGGTGAATGCGCAGGCAATGGGTGACGATGACGGCGACGGCTCTGGTTCTCGGCCTCGCGGGCGGCGCCCAGGCAAAGGGCCCGGTGGCCCATCCCCAGGCCGAGGCGCAGGCCCTGGAGCTTGCCAAGCAGGCGATCGCGCTCCGCTCGGTGCGCGGGCCCGGCAACGAGACGCCGAAGGTGGCCGAGCTGTACAAGGCCGCGCTGGTCGCGGGCGGGTTCGCCGATGGCGACGTCACGATCACGCCGGTCGAGGACACCGCCTATCTGATCGGCCGCTGGCACGGCAGCGATCCCACGGCGAAGCCGCTGGTGATTTCCGGCCATATGGACGTGGTCGAGGCCAAGCCGTCCGACTGGCAGCGCGATCCGTTCACGCCGGTGGTCGAGAATGGCTATCTCTACGGCCGCGGCGCGACTGACATGAAGCTCGACGGCACGATCGCGATCGCTGCGCTGATCGAGCTCAAGCGCTCGGGCTACAAGCCGCGGCGCGATATCGTGATCGAATTCTCGGGCGACGAGGAAACGACGATGAAGACCTCCGGGATCATCGCCGAGAAGCTCGCCAACGCCGATATCGTGCTCAACATCGATGGCGGCGGCGGGGTGTTCGACGAGAAGACCGGCAAGCCGGTGCTGTGGACCTGGCAGGGCGCCGAGAAGACCTATTCGGATTTCGAGCTGACCGTGACCAATCCCGGCGGCCACAGCTCGGCGCCGCGCAAGGCGAACGCGATCAATCAGCTGGCAGCGGCGCTGGCGCGGATCGGCGACTATCAGTTCAAGCCCGAAGTCAGCGACCTGACCCGCGCCTATTTCATCGAGGCGGCCAAATATGAGGATCCCGAGACCGGCGCCGCGATGAAGGCCTTTGCCGCGGATCCGACCGACAAGGCGGCGATCGCGACGCTGACCGCCAATCCGTCGACGATCGGCAAGATCGGCACGACCTGCGTGACGACGATGATCAGTGGCGGTCATGCGCTCAACGCGCTGCCGCAGCGGGCGACCGCCAATATCAACTGCCGCATTTTCCCGGGGCACAAGCCCGCCGACATCATGGCCGAGCTGCAAAAGGTCGCGGCCGAGCCGGCGGTGACATTCAAGGACGTCACGGAAGGCTCGGTCGCGACCGAAGCCTCGCCGATGCGGCCCGATTTCATCGCTGCGATGAACAAGGCGATGAAGCAGATCTATCCCGGCGTGCCCGTCTTCCCGGCCATGTCCTCGGGGGCGAGCGACAGCATGTGGTTCCGCTATCGGGGCGTGGCGAGCTATGGCGCGAGCCCGACCTTCAGCAAGGATTCGGACGATTTCAGCCATGGGCTGAACGAGCGGACCCAGATCTCCAATATCGCGCCGGGGATCACTTATTATCTGTCGCTGTTCAGGGACCTGTCGAAATAGGCGACCGGCGGGGGAGGGCGCGCGATCGTTGATCCCGTTCCTGCCGGCTCCGGCGCCATCCGCCTGGTCGCATGATCCGGGCGGGCCGGGATTTTTACCCGCCTGCATCTGTTTGTCACGTGTCTCCCCGGCCCCCGCCGGCGAAAACGGAATAGCGGCCGGGGTCTCGCCGGCTCGCGTAATATTCCTATAAGGCTATGATAATATTGTGATTTTTCCCCATGGCGTGCGTGGTAAAATGTCAGCGACCCTACTGACATTTTGAACAGGCGCGCGCCGCGGCCGCCGTCGATTCAAGCATCGCGCCGGGCGGGATATTGCCCCGATCGCAGCGGCGGGAAACCACTGCGGCGTATTTCTCATCGCTGGATTCGACGCTGCGCATCGACGTGCCGTTTCGCGATCGCAATCGCCTCGCTCGGGAGGATCGGCATGCGGTCAGCCCGGCTGCGCTTGTACGTCCTTGGCGATTTTCCGGACCAGATCGATGACGGACTTGGCGGCAAAGCGCTGCATGATCCTGGCGCGGTGAAACTCCACGGTGCGTGGACTGATGTCCAGGCGCAGCGCGATCGCCTTGTTGCTCGCGCCCTCCTGCAGGGCGAGGACCACCTCGCGCTCCCGCGGGGTAAGCTTGTCCGAAAGGATGATCAGGTCACGATCGCTTGCGGGCGCCGGCGCCGCCTGGTCGCGGTGTTCGCGTGCGGTGATGAGCCAGCCCGCCGCGCTGCCCGCGTCGGGGAAGGATTCGACGGCGATATGCAGGTGCCGTTGCTGCGGGAGCTCGCCGGCTATGTCGGCACGGACGACGCCATGCCACGCCCCGCGCGCAACGATGTCGGTGATGGCGCCGTCATCGTCGACGCCGAGTGCCCTCAGGATCGTCATCCCGTTCAAGCCGCCCGGCGCATCCAATATGGCCTGGGCGCGATCGATCAGCTGTCCGATCGCCGGGTTGAAGAAGCGCACCGTGAAGTCAGGGTCGCACACAGCGATGGCGATGGAAGAATGCGTGATCGCCGCGCGCAGCAGCTTCGTCGCGGGCGTTTCCGCGCTCGTATCGGCAGATGATGGAACCGTCCCTGAAATGGCATTTTCCCCCGTCGCGCTCGCGCAACTTTAATTTCGGCTGCGAAATCATTCCGTTGGCCTAGTAGTGATACGAGTATCGGCACTGAATGGTTGCGGCTAAGCGAGAAAATCTGCCGGGGGGCTGATCCAGGAGTTCGGTTTCAACACTCGCCCCGCATCGGATGGCGCCTGCCATCCTGCCCCCATCAAGCGCGACCTCAAATTCAACAGCCAGCCCCTATCGGGCGGCCGGACGCTGTCGCGCGCAGCGACCATGATTAGGATAACAATGATGACGACCTCAATGCTCCGCCTCGCGCTGCTCGGCAGCGTTTCGACTGCCGCGGCGGTCTTCCTCCTGCCCGGCAGTGCCCAGGCGCAGGCGACGGCCTGCTCGCAGGCCGGCACGACCATCACCTGCCTCGACGGCACCGCCACCGTGCTGACCGCGACCACGACCGCCGGCAACGCGACCATCGCCGGCCCCGGTCTCGTCACCGTCGATGTGACGGGACCTGCGACGACGTCCTATGCCGCCACCGGTGCGATTGCGACGACCGGCGTGACCGCGCTCAGCCTCACCTCCACCGGCGGCGCGCTCAGCTTCACCCCGTCGGGCACCGGCGCACCGGTGAACATCACCACGACTGGCGGCATCGGCGCCAACGGCGTGACGCTCAATACGGTTGGTCAGCCGGCCACCGTCACGGTCGGCAATATCGCGACCAGCGGCGTCAGCTCTTTCGGCGTGCTCTCGACGGGCGGGGGCGACCTCGCGCTGCGGACCGGCAATGTCACGACCACCGGCGCCACTTCTGATGGCATCAACGTCACCGGGACCGGCGCCGTCGCGGTTACCGCGGCTCAGGTCGGCACGACCGGGGCAGGCAGCCGCGGCATCGTCGCCGGCGGCGCCGGCGCCGTCACCGTCGCCGCGAACGGGGTAACGACCACGGGCAGCAATGCATCGGGGATCGTGGCGAACAGCACCGGTGCGTCGGTCGGGGTGACGCTCGGCGGCACCAACAGTTCGGCCAGCCTCAACGGCGTGAACATCGCGGCGGCGACCACCGCCAACCTCGCGCTCACCTCGGGCACGCTCAGCGGCGCCAACAATGGCGCGACGATCATCTCGGGTACCGGCACGACGGTGACGAATGCCGGCACGATCAATGGCGGCAACTATGCTCTCGCCATCACCGGCGGCGCGGCGACGATCGCCAACAGCGGCACGATCAACGGGCGCATCCTGCTCACCGCGAATGGCGATACCGTGAACAACAGCGGCACGTTCAATGCCAACAGCAGCAGCGACTTCGGCGCCGGCAACGACGTGTTCAACAACAGCGGCACGCTGCGCGTGCTGGGCCAGTCGGCGACCGCCGGCACGGTCACGCTGACCGGGCTGGAGACGTTCAACAACAGCGGTCTCGTCGATCTGCGCAACGGCCATGTCGGCGACGTGCTCGTCCTGCCGGGCACGTATGCCGGCACCGGCGCGGCGCAGCTCGGCCTCGACGTCAATCTCGGCACGTCGACCTTCACCGGCGACCAGGTCCGCATCGCCGGCGCCGCGACGGGATCGACGACCGTATCGATCACGCCGCTCAACACCACGCCGGCGGTGCTCAGCACCAGCGCAGGCACGGTGCTGGTGCAGGCCGGTGCGGCCTCGACCACTTCGGCGTTCACGCTCAACGGCGCGAATGTCGATCAGGGCCTGATCCAATATGGGATCGTCTACAACCCGTCGACCTTTGCCTACAGCCTGGTCGCTACGCCGGGAGCCGGTGTGTACCGCACCGCACTGTTCGCCCAGGGCGCGCGTAACCTCTGGCTGCAGTCGGGCGATGCCTGGTCGGGCCATATGCGCGAACTGCGCGACAACGTCGCGGCCAATGGCTCGGGCGGTGCCGGCGGGCGCGTATGGGCTCAGGCGATCGGCCAGGTCGAGCAGCGCGTCGGTGTCCGTAACTATTCCTTCAACGGCATCACCACGCCGGTGGATATGGGTTACAAGCAGGATTATTTCGGCGGCCAGCTCGGCGTCGACTTCGGTGGCCCGGCGGGCAGCGGCGCGTTCGCCTTCGGCGTGACGGGCGGCTATCTCAACTCGAACCTGAACTTCGCCAACTCGGCCGACCGGATCAACTTCGATGCGATCAATGGCGGCGTCTATGCCAGCCTCAACAGCGGCGTCTTCTTCGTCAACCTGCTCGGCAAGTATGATTATTACTGGGGCGACAATCGCAGCATCTCGGGCCGCTATGCCCAGAAGCTGAAGGGGGCGGTCTATGGCGGCAAGGCCGAGGCGGGCTTCCGCGTCGGTACAACGCTGTGGGTCGAGCCGTCGGCGAGCGTGTCCTACACCCATTCCGATTTCCGCGATTTCAGCGTGGCGTCGGGCAGCTTCGCCTTCAACGACCAGGACGGCGTACGCGGCAAGGGTGGCGCGCGGCTGGGCTACACCCGTGCGATCGGTGCCGCCAAGGTAACCTTCTATGGCGGCGGCAACTATGTTCACGAGTTCAAGGGCCAGGATCAGGTTTCCTTCACCAGCGGTGGCCAGGTGGTTGCGTTCGGCGACCAGCGGCTGCGCGACTATGGCGAGGGCACGCTGGGCGTGAACATCGGCTCCGATCAGGGAGCGGTCAGCGGCTTCTTCGAAGGTCGTTATGCCAATGGCGGCGACTATGAAGGTTATGGCGGCCGCGCGGGCATGCGCTTCCGTTTCTGATCTTCTCTCGAAGACATCGCTACAGTCATGGGTCGTCTCGCGAGAGGCGGCCCATGACGTTTATCGGTGACACGCCGCGACCGGCCGGCGTCGTTCGCGGGCAAGCACCTGGAAAGAAACAAGAAAATAACGGACTGGGAGCGCGTCGGCGACAGCGAAATGTCAGCAACCTGCATGACATTTCCAGCAGGCGGCACCGCCCGGCGCTCGATTCAACGGTTGCGACGAGGGCGTTATCGACGGGACTGCAGTGGCGGAAGCGCCTCCTGCATCTTTGTCATCGTCCTGTCTGAACCAGCGCGTCGATGTGCCGTTCCGCGATCGCACTGGCTTCGGCGGGGGTAAACGCGTCGGGCGCGAGGCAGAGTTCCAGCCACAGGCCATCCACGATCGCGCTGATCCCGATCGCGGCCAGGCGGCGGTCGGCCGCCGCCACGCCACAGGCTTCGAGCAGCCGTTCGAGATCGCGCCGATATGCCGCGTAGAGATCGCGATGGAGCCGGGCGATGTCCGGGTTGCCCCGCACCAGGCTCCAGAAGGCGATCCAGGTGGCGAGCAGGCCGGGGTCGGCGATGGGCTTGGCGAAGCTGGCGGTGACATGGGCGAGCAGGCGGGCGCGGGGCTCGGGGCCGGCGGCCGCCATCGCGGCTTCGAAGGCAGCCGAGACGCGGGCATCGACATGCGCATAGGTCTCGGCGATCAGCGCATCGATGCCGTCGAAATAGTGATTCACCAGGCCGGGTGACACGCCCGCCTCGGCCGAGATGGTGCGGACGGACACGCCGGCCGCGCCGTGGCTGGCGAGCACGCGCGCTGTCGCCTCGATCAGGCTCAGGCGGCGGGCGTCGGGTTCGGCGCGGGTGAAGGCGGGTTTATGCACGTCCTGTCCATCCGTCATGCCGGGCTTGCCCGGCGATCGGCTGCGCCCCGATGCCGGCGGCTCCCGGGTATGCGGGACGGTGGGCCACGGAACAAGCCCGTCTCGGGCGCGGCGGGAGGTCCGGGGTGACGGGCGCTTGCATTGCTGATCTTCTTATTATACGATCGTTCAACAAGCAAATGGAGGCCGGCATGGCGCATCGCTACGCGGACATCGCCGAGGGGCACGATCCCGACGCCGACTGGAGCCTGCCCGGCTGGCTTTATACCGATCCCGAATATTTCGATGTCGAGGTCGCGCGCGTCATCCGTCCGTCATGGCAGATCGTCTGCCATGTCAGCGACCTGCCCGAAGCCGGCGATTACCATACGCTCGACTATATCGGCGAAAGCGTGATCGCGGCGCGGGGCGAGGATGGCGTGGTGCGGGCCTTCGCCAATGTCTGCCGTCATCGCGCGATGCGCCTCGTCGAGGGGCCGTCGGGCTGCGCGAAGAAGCTCGTCTGCCCCTATCATGCCTGGGCCTATGAACTTGACGGGCGGCTGACCGGCGTGCCGATGAAGGCGGATTATCCCGCGCTCGATCTCGCGCAGAACGGGCTGGTGCCGGTCGATGTGGAGATCTGGCGCGGCTTCGTGTTCGTCCGGCTCGAGGATAAGGGCGGGCCCTCGGTGGCCGGGATGATGGCGCCGTACGAGCCGGAGATCGAGCCCTATCGTTTCGCGGAGATGCAGACGCTCAGCCCGGTGCGGCTGCGCGAGCGCGCGGTGAACTGGAAGAATGTCGGGGACAATTATTCCGATAATCTGCACATCCCGGTCGCCCATGCCGGGCTGACCCGGCTGTTCGGCAAGAGCTATGCGATCGAGGCCCAGCCCTGGGTCGACAAGATGTCGGGCTATCTCGCCGACAAGCCCTCGAACGACCGGTGGGAGCGCCTGTACCAGGCGTATCTGCCGCGCGCCGAGCATCTCCGGGAGGAACAGCAGAAGCTGTGGCTCTACTACAAGCTGTGGCCCAACATGGCGTTCGACATCTATCCGGACCAGGTCGATTTCATGCAGTGGCTCCCGCTGACTCCGACCACCTCGGTGCTGCGGGAGATGGCGTTCGCGCTGCCTGACGACCGGCGCGAGATGAAGCTGGTGCGCTACGCCAACTGGCGGATCAACCGGACCGTGAATGCCGAGGATACCTGGCTGATCACGCGCGTGCAGCAGGGCATGGCTTCGCAGAGCTACAGCGTCGGGCCGATCGGGGAGAGCGAGGTGTGCCTGCGCAGCTTCGCCAAGAAGATCCGACAGCTGATCCCGGAGGCGCGGCTGCACAAGGCGCCCGCGCCGGGATGGAGCCGGCGGCCGCGCCCCGTGGGCCCCGCGGACTGAGATTTTTCCGCCGTTCGTGTCCAGCGAAGTCGAGACACGGCCACGGTCCCGCCAGACGCGGTTTCCCGACTTCGCCCGAAACAAATGGTTGGTATCGAATGACGAAGAACTACGACGCGCTCATCATCGGCGGCGGGCACAACGGGCTGGTCTGCGCCTTCTATCTCGCGCGCGCCGGATTGAAGGTTCGCGTCCTCGAACGCCGCGCCGTCGTCGGCGGCGCCGCGGTGACGGAGGAGTTCCACCCCGGCTTCCGCAACTCGACCGCGAGCTACACGGTCAGCCTGTTGCGGCCCAAGGTGATCAAGGACATGCGGCTGCACGAGCGCGGCTGGCGGATCATCGAGCGGACGATCAGCAATTTCTTCCCGCACGAGGGCGGCTATCTGAAGCTCGGCGGGGGCGCCGGGCGCACCCAGGCCGAGTTCGCGCGCTATTCGCAGAAGGATGCCGATACCTTCCCGCACTATGAGGAGGCGCTGGAGCGCGTCGCCGAGGTGCTGCGCGACATGGCGCTGAAGACGCCGCCCAATGCGGGTGGCGGGATTCGGGCGCTGATCGCGGCGGCGGCGCAGGGCCGGCGCCTCGCGGGCATGTCGATCGAGGCGCAGCGCGACGTGATGGACCTGTTTGTCAAGTCGGCGCGCGACTTCCTCGATAGCTGGTTCGAGAATGAATATGTGAAGGCGGCCTTCGGCTTCGATGCGGTGGTCGGCAACTATGCCAGCGTCGATACCCCGGGCAGCGCCTATGTGCTGCTCCATCACGTCTTCGGCGAGGTGAACGGCAAGAAGGGCGCCTGGGGCCACAGCGTCGGCGGGATGGGGGCCATCACCCAGTTCATGGCCGAGGCCTGCACTGACCTGGGCGTCGAGATCAGCCTGGAATCGCCGGTCGCCAGGGTGCTGGTCGATGGCAATCGGGCCGTCGGGGTAAGGCTGGAGAGCGGCGAGGAAATCGCCGCGCCGGTCGTCGCGGCCAATGTCGGGCCGGCGCTGCTCTATCGCCAGCTGGTCGACCGCAGCGACATGACGCCGGAATTCGCGCGGCGCATGGACCATTTCAAGACAGGATCGGGCACGTTCCGGATGAATGTCGCGCTCTCCGAGCTGCCGGATTTCGCGGTGCTGCCGGGCAAGGAAGTGGCCGAGCATCACACCTGCGGCATCATCATCTCGCCGACGCTCGATTATATGGACAAGGCCTTCACCGACGCGAAGGCCAAGGGCTGGTCGGACGAGCCGATCGTCGAGATGAAGATCCCGACCTCGATCGACAACAGCCTCGCCCCGCCGGGCATGCACATCGCCAGCCTGTTCTGCCAGCAATTCGCGCCCGTCCTCCCGGACGGGCGAAACTGGGATGACGAGCGCGAGGCGGCGGCGGACCTGATCATCGATACGGTCACGAAGCATGCGCCCAATTTCAAGGGGGCGGTGATCGCCCGGCAGATCCACTCGCCGCTCGACCTGGAGCGCAAGTTCGGGCTGATCGGCGGCGACATCATGCATGGGCATATGTCGCTGGATCAGCTCTGGGCGGCCCGGCCGGTGCTGGGGCATGGCGACTATCGGTCGCCGATCAGGGGCCTCTATATGTGCGGGGCCGGCACCCATCCGGGCGGCGGCGTGACCGGCGCTCCGGGCCATAACGCGGCACATGAGATCATCGCCGACCGGGGCATCATGGGGCGGTGGCGGCGCTGGAAGTGAGACGTTCGCGGCTGACCGACCAATAGACGGGCAGCCCGAGCAGCAGGAGCACCAGGCCCCACAGATCGGCCTTCAGGCCCAGGCCATAGACCATCCAGAGGACGAAGATCGCGGCGATGCCGGCGGCGATCTTCAGCGGGACGTCCCGGGGCAGGAGGCGGATCGCGGCGAGCGCACAGGCCAGGTAGGCGAGCATGCCGGCAGCGAGCGAGATCGAGGCGATATCCTGGAACAACTGCCCCATGGAGCTCGCATAGTTCATCAGCGTCACGATCGTGACCAGGACGCCCGACACGAGATGCGCGCGCGCGGGCGTGCCGTGGCGGCTCTCGCCGGCGAACCAGGCGGGGAACACGCCGCCCCGCGCCATCGCCCAGGGCATCTCGCCCTGCAGCAGGATGAAGCCGTTGAGCGTGCCGAAGGCGCTGATCGCGGCGAACAGCGCGACGATCTCGGCGGTGCGCGGTCCGAAGCTGCGGCCGAGAAACTCGGCGATCGGCGCGGGCGAGGCGGCGGTGATCGCGGCGGGCATCAGGAACATGGTGGCCGCGGAGACGAGGACATAGACCACCCCGGTCAGCACCGTGCCGATCAGTGTCACGCGCGGCACGACGCTGGCCGCATTCTCGACCTTGTCGGCCGGGACGGTGGCGGATTCGACGCCGAGAAATCCCCAGAAGGTGATCGCAGCCGCGCCGGCGATCGCGCCCGCGCCGAGCGGCACGGGCGTGCTCGCGGCGATCGCGCCGCCGCCGTGGCGCAGCAGCAGCCACGCGGCCAGGATGATGACGCCGGCGAGCGGCACCAGCTTCAGTACCGTCGTCACGAACTGGACCTGGCCGGCGAGCGCGACACCGCGGATGTTGACCGCGATCAGGATCCAGATCACCGCCAGCGCAGCAAGGGCGGGCAGGCCGGGCGTCGAACCCAGCGCGGGGACGATCAGGCTGAGCGCGCTGACCACGGCGACCGCGATCGCCGCGTTGCCGGCCCAGATCAGCACCCAGTAGCTCCACGCGACGGCAAAGCCGATGCCGGGCCCGAAGGCGGCCCGGGTAAAGGCATAGGGGCCGCCGGCCAGCGGGAGCTTCGCGCCGAGCCGGGCAAAGACGAAGGCGAGGCAGAGTGCGCCCCCGATGGTGACCAGCCAGCCGATCATGCCGTTCCAGCCGAGCGGCGCGAGCGTCGCCGGCAGCATATAGACGCCCGAGCCGATCATGTTGCCGACGACCAGCGCAAGGCAGGTCCAGAAACCCAGGGCAGCGCGGGACGGCGGGGTGGACATGGGGGCGTTCTCCTCGATCCGTCACTCTACGGCTTGATCGGCGGCGCGCACCATGTTTCTTGGGGCCACCCCATGGCAAGCATCACCTCCCCGCAACCCTCCTGGCAGCCCGAGAGCAGCCGCTGGCCCCCGCGCCTGATCGAGGCCGCGCTCGCGCTGCACGACAATGAGCTGTCGGTCGCCGAACCGCTGCTGCGCGCACACCTGAAAGAGGATCCGTTCGATGTCGCCGCGATCCGCATGCTGGCGGAACTGGCCGGCCGCATCGGGCGGTACAAGGATGCGGAGAATTTGCTGCGCCGCGCGCTCGAACTGTCGCCCGACTTCACCGCGGCCCGCGCGAACCTCGCGATCGTGCTCTATCGCCAGAACCGCTCGAGCGAGGCGATCGCCGAGCTCGATCTGGTGCTCGAGGACGAACCCGACAATCCCGGCCATGCCAATCTGAAGGCGGCGGCGCTCGGGCGGATCGGCGGGTTTGACGAGGCGATCGCGCTGTACGAGGCCGTGCTGAAGGACGCGCCGAAGCAGCCGCGCGTCTGGATGAGCTACGGCCATATGCTCAAGACGGTGGGGCGCCAGGCTGATGGCATCGCTGCCTATCGCCAGGCGCTCGCGCTGACGCCGGAACTGGGCGAGGCATGGTGGAGCCTCGCCAATCTCAAGACGGTGCGTTTCGATGCGGCCGATCTCGCTGCGATGCAGGCGGCGCTCGCGCGCAGCGATATTTCGGACGAGGATCGCTTCCATCTCGATTTCGCGCTGGGCAAGGCCTTCGAGGACCGAAGGGATGCCGGGGCCGCGTTCGACCATTATGCTGCAGGCAACAAGCTGCGGCGGACGAAGATCGTCTATGCGGCGGACGAGACCGAGAGCTTCGTCGATCGCAGCATCGCGCTCTTCACGCCCGCCTTTTTCGCCGCCCGTGCCGATGCCGGATGCGACGCGCCGGACCCGATCTTCATCCTGGGCATGCCCCGCGCCGGATCGACCCTGATCGAGCAGATCCTATCGAGCCATCCGCTCGTCGAGGGCACGTCCGAACTGCCGGACATTCCGGCGCTCGCACGGCGGATCGCCGATTATCCGCAAGGGGTTGAGGCGCTGGCGCCGGAGCAGCTACGCGCGCTGGGGGAGGAATATCTGCGCCGTGCCGCGGTACAGCGGCGCACCGGCCGGCCCTATTTCATCGACAAGCTGCCCAACAACTGGGCGCACCTGCCCTTCATCCACCTGATCCTGCCGAACGCCAGGATCATCGATGCGCGGCGGCATCCGCTCGGCTGCTGCTTCTCCAACTTCAAGCAGCATTTCGCACGGGGGCAGGCGTTCAGCTACGCGCTCGATGATATGGGGCGCTATTACCGCGACTATGTGCGGCTGATGGCGCATGTCGACTCGGCCGTGCCGGGCCTGGTCCATCGCGTGATCTACGAGCGCATGGTGGACGATACCGCGGCTGAGGTGCGGGCCTTGCTCGCGGCCTGCGGGCTCGATTTCGATCCGGCGTGCCTGGAATTCCACAAGACGGAGCGTGCGGTGCGCACGGCCAGCTCCGAACAGGTGCGGCAGCCCATTTTCCGGGAGGGAACGGAAAGCTGGAAGCCGTTTGAATCGCGGCTGGATTCGTTGAAGGCTGCGCTTGGCGACGTGCTCGATCGCTACCCGGAGGTGCCGGATTTCTGAACGTTGCAAAACTGTCACGATAGCGCTGCGAAATGATTTCGTCGTCGCGATGTGATTGACGGATGTTGCGCCTGCGAACACCATCCCGACACACAATTTCGTATCGGGGGCCCACGATGCTCGTTACCAAACGTCACCTCGCAATTTCTGCGTTGCTTGCTTCCGTCGCGAGCATCGCGACACCGGCGTTCGCGCAGTCAACGCCCGCCGATACGCAGGAAGCGAGCCCGCCGCAGCAGGACGACATCATCGTCACCGCGCAGAAGCGCGAGGAAAATATCCAGAACGTGCCGATCAGCATCCAGGCGCTCGGCACCAAGAAGCTCGATCAGCTGAACGTGGCCAACTTCAGCGAATATGCCCAGCTGCTCCCCTCGGTCTCGTTCCAGTCGCTGGGTGGCACCCCGGGTACCAATGTCGTGTACATGCGCGGCGTTGCGTCGGGCGGCGACGGCAATCATTCGGGCTCGCTGCCATCGGTCGGCGTGTATCTCGACGAGCAGCCGGTCACCACGATCGGCGGCAATCTCGACGTCCATGTCTATGACATCGCCCGCATCGAGAGCCTGGCCGGGCCGCAGGGCACGCTGTACGGCGCGTCGTCCGAGGCGGGCACGATCCGCATCATCACCAACAAGCCCGACACGAGCGGCTTCTATGGCCGCGTCGATGGCGAGGTGAACACGGTCTACAAGGGCGGCGTCGGCGGCAAGCTCGAAGGCATGGTCAACGCGCCGATCTCGGAAAATGCGGCGCTGCGCGTCGTAGGCTTTTACGAGAAGGACGCCGGGTTCATCGACAATGTTCCCGGTTGCCGCAGCTTCCTGCCCGAGCCGACCAGCAACGCCTGCACGGCGACGCATGGTGGAATCGCGGTCAACAACAGCGCGTTCGTCAAGAAGAACTATAACGACACCGAACTTTGGGGCGGGCGCGCCGCGCTGAAGGTCGATCTCGATGACAACTGGACGGTCACGCCCGCGGTGATCTACCAGGATACGCGTTCGCACGGCAGCTACGGCTTCGACCCGACCGTCGGCGACCTGAAGGTGCAGCATTTCTTCCCGGAATATCGCCGCGATCGCTTCATCCAGGCGGCACTGACGATCGAGGGCAAGCTCGGCAACTGGGACCTGACCTATGCGGGCGCCTATCTCGACCGGAAGGATTTCTCGTCGAGCGACTATACCGACTACGCAGAGGCGTATGACAATCTCTATTCCTCGGTGGGCGGCATCGCCGGCTATACCTATTTCGGATTCAAGAATGCGGCCGGTGTTTCTATCGACCCTCGCCAGAAGGTGATCGGCAGCGATCATTTCAAGAAGATGAGCCAGGAGTTCCGCGTCTCCTCGCCACAGGGAGAGCGTTTCCGCGTCGTCGCGGGCCTGTTCTATCAACGGCAGAGCAACGACATCCACCAGGATTATCAGGTGGCCAACCTCGATCCGGCCATGTCGGTGAATGGGTTGCCAGGGACGCTGTGGCTGACTCAGCAGCACCGGGTCGACAAGGACTATGCGATGTTCGGTGAGGCGAGCTTCGACATCCTGCCGAACCTGACCCTCACTGCGGGTGGACGAGCCTTCATCTACGATAACTCGCTGATCGGCTTTTTCGGCTTCGGACGGAACCCGGCTTTCGATCCGGATGATTTCGATCCGCTTCCCAACGCAGCCGGCAGTTCGCGGACAGGTGTGTCGGGTTGTTTCACGACGACAGGCGCCCAGTTGCGCGACAATCCAACCGGAACCCTTCTTCCGGCTGCGGTGGCGGGAAGCCCGTGCACCAATCTGGGGGTCTTCTCGAATGGTACCATTATTCCCAAGGGTACACAGGGACAGGGCTTCACGCACAAGCTCAACCTGACCTGGAAACCGGTGAGGGATGTGCTGCTTTACGGCACCTGGTCGCGCGGATTCCGTCCGGGCGGCATCAATCGTCGCGGCACGATTCCACCCTATGCCGCCGATTATCTGACCAATTACGAGATCGGCTGGAAGACGACGCTGGCTGGCGGTTTGCTACGGCTCAATGGCGCGATTTATCAGCAGGAATGGAGGAAGTTCCAGTTCGCTTTCCTTGGCCAGAACAGCTTTACAGAAATCCACAATGGCCCTGATGCGCGCATCCGCGGCGTCGAAATGGATGCGAACCTGAATCTTGGCCACCTGGTTCTGACGGCGGCGGGATCCTACACCGATGCCAAGATCAAGAAGAACCTCTGCGCGGTGGACGATTCCACCTACACATGTGCTGGCCCGGACAACTTCATCGCGGCGCCCGCCGGCACGAGGTTGCCGGTGACACCGCAGGTGAAGATCAACGGGACCGCGCGCTACACCTTCGACATGGGCTCGGCGAAGCCCTATCTTCAGGCGGTCGTGGCGCATCAGAGTTCTGCGTCGTCCGACATCCGGACGGCGGCCGTGCAGACGTTCACCCACAATATCATCAATCCGGCAGCGCTGCAGGGACGCCTGGCAGCTTTCACTACTGCTGACTTCGCTGCGGGCGCCGATCTGGGCACCTACTCGATCGAGGTGTTCATCCAGAACGCGTTCGACGAGCGCGCCCAGCTCTCGCGCTTCCAGGAGTGCGGGAGCTGTTCGCAGCGGCCCTATATCGTCTCCAATACGCCGCGCACGATCGGCATTCGCGCAGGCGCCAAGTTCTGAGCCGGGGTGGCGGGCTTAGGCCCGCCGCCTTCCTTCCGGGAAAGCGCTCCATCTTCATGGCGTCGATGTAACCAGCGCATTGATACCGGTGTCAGTCGCTGCCATAGTCGTGGCGGGAAGAGACGCATAAGCTCTCCCGGCAGGAGAGATGCGCGTGACAGCACGTTATGTCAGGTCCTTCGAGGTTGCACTGCTGGCGTCGGCGCTGTCCGGCCTGTCATGCGGCACCGCGCGTGCCGCTCCGGACCCAACGGGGCTGTTGTTCCGCGCTTCCGCCGACAAGAGCCTGATCGCTGACGTTGCCGTGGGCGACGCGGTTCCCAATTTCCAGAGCGACGTTGCGATCGTCCCGACCGGCAAGACGGGCGGCGCGATTCAATGGCAGGATGGTGGATATGTCGCCTGGCGCGCGCCGGGCAACATCTATGCGCAGCGCGGGACACTCGCCTTTTTCTGGCGGCCGCGCACACCGGTCGGCGAGGCACCGTTCGTGCTGTTTCGCGTGGGCTTTGCCGATCATTCCAGCTGGGACATGGCGTTCCTTCGGATCGACTGGAACGGGCATGGCTTCGATGCCTTCGTCACCGATGCCAATCTTGCGCGGCGGCGGGTATCGTTCCGGATCGACCAGCTACCTGCCGCCGACCAGTGGAAGCACATCGCCTTTGCCTGGGACGAGACCGTCGGCGTCCGGCTGTTCGTCGATGGCCGGGAAGTCGCGCGTCAGGATGGGCCGGCCGATCTCGATGCCGGGCTCGACCAGTTCGGGCTCGCCGGGCGGATCATGTCGCCGCATCAGGTGCAGAGCCGTTACAATTTCGTGCGCGGCAGCGATATCGATGAGATTCGGATCTATGACCGCCTGCTCGGCGCAGCGGATGTCGCGGCGCTGGCAGACAACCGCGAGCCGGCGCCTGTAACCCCATCTGGTGATGATGCGCGCCGCGCCGCCTGGCTGCATCGCTATGGCTGGGACGCGGGATCGCCGCCTGCGCTGACGAGCGAGGCGACGACCATCCGCAAGATCGAGTTCGCCGATGCGAAGGACCTGAAGGAATGGATGTGGAAGGGCGTGGACGGCATTGCCGAGACGACCTGGCCCGGCGTCTACAATCGCTCACGTCTGCCGGGGCGCGACGACTATTTCGAACTGCCGGACTGGAACACTTATGTCGAAGGCGGCAGGAACTATGACCTCACCGTGCCCGCAGGCGCGCGCTTCAACCGGATCGAAATTCGCGGGGCTGCCTATGGGGTGCTGCAGTATTCCAGCGACGGCACGTCGTACGGCGCCCTGGCGAAGCGCCCTCGGGGAGAAGTCCGCAGCGTCGACAGTTTCGGGGCGCGGACCGGCGGCAGGCTGCGCTTCAGCAATGTCGCGCAGGAGACTCCGATCCAGGAGATCTGGGCGTATGACGTCTCCGATAGTGCCGAGCCGAAAGACCGGCTGACGCTCCGCTATACGGTCAACGCCAATGCCGCGCCCGCCTTTGCCGCGCTGGCGGGACTCAATGACTATATTGCGGGCCGCTATCCCGTTGACGAGCGCACGACAGTCGTCGCGCTGCCGGCCGGTGCTGGGGCGGGCAAGGCCGCGGCAGGCGCGGGCAATGCCGCTGCGACGACTGCAGCCGAGCGCATCAAGGGCGCGGCGCCGATCGTCCATATCCTCGTCCCCTCGGGCTTTGGCGAGGCACTGGCGGGCAGGCCACTGGCACGATCGTGGAACTATGGGTGGGAGAATGTCCATGATGGGCTTGATGGCATCGCGCTCGATCTCCCCGCACTGACGGCGACCCCGGGGAGGGATGGGCTGATCCCGCTCAACATCCGGGTGAAGGACCCGATCTGGCCGGGGCGCGACATGATCGACGTCTCGGTGTCGGTGAAGCCGGGGCAGAAGCGCACGCTGTGGCTCGACCTGCGGGACCGCATCCTGACCGACGACAGCCTGTTCCTGACAGTCGCGTCCGGCGCGCCTGATTTCAATGCAGGATCCCTTGACGGAATGGCCATCCGGCTCGTGTTCAAGGACCGCGCGGCAGCGCTTGCCGAGCATGTCGCCGACCGGTTCAACCAGGTGAAGGACAATTGGGCCTTCCTGGTGGAAGAGCATACCTCCTCCAAGCGCGAGGGGCTGTACCGCCGGCTGTATGGCGACATCAGCGACCTGTTGCGGGTCGATCCCGACAATCTCGAGGCGCGGCGCTATTGGGCCGACATCAGCTATGGCGCGACCGGCTTCCCGGCCTTCACCCAGCCCGTCGCGCCGGCCGGCGTGCCGCTTTGGGCGTTTCGCCAACTCGAGGACCTGAAACTCGTCCGCCAGTTCGTGACCTGGTGGATCGACAACCGCCAGGTGCCCTATGGCGATTTCGGCGGTGGTATCTCGGACGATGTCGACCTGACCCAGCAGTGGCCGGGGCTGGCCCTGATGGGCGTCGAACCGGACAAGGTGAACGCCTCGCTGCGTGCGCTGTCCGACGCGGTGCACACCAACGGGATGCAGACCGGCGGGCTGGGCACGATCACCACCGACGAACTCCATGCCTATGAGGAGGGTCTCAACAGCGACGCCGAGCGACTCTATCTCAACTGGGGCGAGCCGAAGGCGGTCGAACGGCTGATGGCGACGACCCGCGCGCTGCAGGGCGTGATCCTGAAGAACCCGGCCGGCCATGTCCACTTTGCCTCCAACTGGTACGGGGGGCGCAAGACCTACCGCGAGGGGCCGTGGGAGTGGCAGAAACCCTATAGCTTCACGGTGCTGCACGGCCCGATCCTGATGGGGATCTACAATGCCAATTCCATCGCGCGCGGGCTGGTGACGGGCGTGATCGACGGCTGGATGGCACATGGCAAACAGGACGGCAGCGGCCAGTGGAGCTATCCGAACGAGATCAACTGGCGAACTGACGCCGAGCGCATCGGCGATGGCGGTGGCGTCTCGACGCCGCTTCAGGCGAGTTGGTCGGCCTGGCGGTTTACCGGGGATGACAAATATCTGCGGCCGATCCTGGGGCGCGCGGCCAGGAACGGGCCGGCGGCGCTTGCCGAGTTGAACGAGAATGTCGTTGCGGTGCTTCCGCAAGGCAAGGAACTGGGCAAGGCCCTGACCGCCAGAGCCGGGGAAGGCGGGGCGTTCGAGCGTTATTCGGCGTGGAATGCGACGGGCGATGTCTCGTGGCTGGAGGCGCTCCATGCCGACGCGATCGCAGAGAAATCGCAGCACCAATATATGTATACCGAAGGGCATTGGTGGTCCGACCGGGTGGATCAGCCCGCCGAGATATTGCAGCGCGAGCGGCTGGGCGGGATCGCGTTGCGTCGCAACCAGACCTGGCCCGGCAACGCGGTAAGCTGGCGCTTCGCCGAGCCGGGAGCCGCCGAACAAGTCGCGATCCTGGTGCCCGGGGCGACGCCGGAGCGGTTCAAGGTGATCGCCTGGAACAGCAGCGGGAAGCCGCAGCGCGCCGACATGTCTACCTGGAACGTGGTCGCGGGGCGCTGGACGATGACCGGGCCCTCGGGAACGAGCGAGGTCGCGCTGGAACGCAGTGCATCAGTACCGCTGACCTTCGCGCCGGGCGAGACCCGGTTGGACTTCGCGCTGGTGTCGCCGGGAATCCCGACCGATCAGCGGGCTGATCTGGGGATCGGGGCGGACGATATCGCGGTGACGAAGGGCAGGCTGGCGGTGACGGTGCACAGCCTCGGTGCAATCGACGCGGCTGGCGGGAGGCTCTCCGTGGAAGACGCGACG
>CAISGR010000056.1 GCA_903884945.1 uncultured bacterium | reverse complement strand
TCGCGATGGACGAGACGCATCTCGTCAGCGCGCTGCGCTATGTCGCGCTCAATCCGGTGCGCGCCAGGCTGGTCGAACGCGCCGGGGACTGGCGCTGGTCGAGCACGGCTGCGCATCTGGCAGGCGAGAGCGATCGCTTTATCGATGTCGCGTCGGCGCTGGAGCGAGTCGACGATTTCTCGGCGTTCCTGGGTGAGGCGTTCGACGAGGCGATGGCCTATGGCGCGATCCGCAAGGCCGAGAGTGTCGGGCGCCCGGTCGGATCGAAGGACTGGTTGGCGCAGATGGAGGCCCGCACTGGCCTGGCCCTGGCCCCGCGCAAGCGCGGGCCAGCGCCGAAGGAGAGATAAGGGGTAATTGCACGTGTCACCGAATTCTGGCGATCCCAGAACTCACCTTCCGGCATTTCATTCGGAAGACCTTGTTCACAAAGCCTTCGGGACGCTTTCTGGGCATGATATTTCTGAGGCATGTGATAGAAATTATTATTGAGTGGATTGATGTATGCGCGTCACTGGTATCTATTCGGCAATATTGATTGCATGTTGTGTCACAAGTTGCGCTGCTAAGCCGAAAGAGGCGAGGTGCGAGCCACTTGTGAACTGGCATAGGGCTAATTTTTCTATCCCAGAATTACGACAATATATTCCGGTCGCCGTTCTGGGCAAATCGTATTTGGTACTACGAAAATCTATTATGAAAGAAAGCGATTTTAGAAATTATCTCGTAAGTGTTTCATTGAGGTCCTATCAACAGCGCGACTTGACGCCCTATATTTATCTAACGTCAAATCGTGAATTGAGTTGCGATCAATTTGTAAAAGCGGCTGAGATCGTAAACGAGGTTTATGATTGCCAAGGCACTGGAGCCTGTATTTGGGGATACGGGATGGGAGAGCAAGCGCATCCAGCAGACATACCTGCACAGGTCTCAGGGCATCCTTGATAGCGTTATGATTTGCCTCACATGCCCTCGGCCATCTGATCCCGGCCCGCACTGGCCTGACCCTGGCCCCGCGCAAACGTGGGCCGGTGTCGAAGGAGAGATAAGGGGTAATTGCACGTGTTACCGATTTGTGAGCCCCACGACCGCTTATGCGGTCAACGGGCTGAACCAGTACACCTTGGTTGGGAGCGGTGCGCTTGGCTATGATTCCAGAGGATGATTTCCTGGAAGATCATTCTGATGACCTATATGGGCTATGGGAAGTTAAATGGTATCTGGATGGTAAAAGTGTAAACACGATAGATGAACAAATGAGATTCGTCATCGACCTCGTTGTGCGACAACTTGTCGATGTGTTCATTGCAGATGACCCGGGTAATCATGGGGATGCTTTGCCTATAGCTGCCGCATTAGATAAGGTAAGTGATCCAGAGTACTGGAAAGCTCCTGAGCAAGGATTTCGTGGTTCACTATGCTATATTTCAGCCTCTTCTCCGAGTGGTAGTTCGTTGCAGAATGGCTAGGTCCCGGGATCTATTAGATCGCAGGCGAGAGCGATCGTTTTATCGATGTCGCGCCGGCGCTGGAGCGAGTCTGCGATTTCTCGGCGTTCCTGGGCGAATCGTTCGATGAGGCGATGACCTATGCCGCCATCCGCAAGGTCGAGAGTGTCGGGCGCCCGGTCGGATCGAAGGACTGGTTGGCGCAGATGGAGGCCCGCACTGGCCTGGCCCTGGCCCCGCGCAAGCGCGGGCCGGTGCCGAAGGAGAGATAGGGGGTAATTGCACGTGTCACCGAATCACAGGCCTGGGCTTGGGGCCGCGTGATTGGGTCGGCATCACTCCTGGCGGTGATATAATTTCGACTAATCCTGAGACTGGAGAAGCCGAAGATCAGGGGCATATTGACGATCATGATGGAGGTTAGGTGGAGTGGGGTATAATGCGAATTAAAATTTATTTAAGTGTATGGCATTCAATTTTAAGTACGGATGATTTATTATCGTATTTTCCTTTTAATGTTGTTAATAGAGCTGACATAGGTGACGCAAGAGGAGCGGGTGGGGCGGTATATAAAGAATCATATTGCAGATTTGATCTTGGTTTTGTTGAAGTCGAGCTTGAGGCTGAAATAACTCAGAATATAATCATATTAATCAATAATTTAGAAGGTCTTGCACGGCTTGAGGGCGCGCGCCAGCTCTGGCTCACCGCTCAAATACCCCACGGTACTTATGAAATATCGATATCACCCGAAGAGATGAAAAAGCTTTCAAATTTTAAGGTTGGTTTATCTTTCGATGTTTCCGATGTTGCGTTAGAAAAGGAAGAATCGACATTGCGGTGATGGTGCGGGCGGCCCTCTGTTGAGGGTTCTCTATTCGAGGTTGGAGTTCCGTTGACGTTTCGCTCAACTCGCCCTGCCCCTCGGCAACCGCCGCGCCCCCGTTGCCATGCCGCGCGCAGTAACCTGCCCGCGCGCCCGATCTCAAGCGCTGCCGTTGCTGATTTCCATGTCATCTATCTGAAAAACAAGTATAAAATTGCCATCCGCTGACCCCGAAAATGTCAGCAACCCTCCTGACACTTTCAACCCGCCCGCCCGCTCGATTCAACCGCCGCGCGGCATCGCCTACAGCCGCACCATGGTGGCCGCCCGCGTCTCGCTTCCTGCTCATTGCCGCAGCCGGGGCATGCCCCGGGGGTCGTCGCGCCCACGCGCCCGGCGGCGCGCGATCATGGTCTTGCCCGGATCGCTGGCGGCGCTAGGGAGGCGCGGTCAGTGCAGTACAGGGATCCGTCATGAGTCACCCGCAGCCGAGCATCGGCTCCATCGCTTCCGGCCGCGCGCGCGGCCGCCGCATCGCGGGCGCTCTTGCGCTGCTTGCCGGCTGCGCCACGGCGGCGGGTGCCGCCCCGTCCGATCGTTCCTTCGGCATCTGGGCGAACCCGCGCAACAGCGTCCATATCCGCGCCCATGCCTGTGGCGAGAGCATGTGCGGCACGGTCGTCTGGGCCAATGACAAGGCCATCGCCGATGCCCGGCGCGGCGGCACCGATCAGCTCGTCGGCACGCAATTGTTCCGCAATTTCCGCAAGGACGCGAAGGGGCGCTGGCGCGGCAGCGTCTTCGTGCCCGATCTCAACAAGGTCCTGTCGGGCGAGGTGCGCGTGGTCGACGGCAACACGATCACCGGCCGGGGCTGCCTGCTCGGCGGCATCGGCTGCAAGTCCCAGACCTGGACGCGCGTGCCCGATTCCGCGTCCGCGGCGCGCTGAGCCGCCGTCGCCGCTACGCGCTGGCGCGCCCGTCAGTCGTGCCCGTTGTCGGATCGGCCACGCCGCCGCGGCCGCGCCGCTTCGCCTCGTAGAGCGCGCCGTCCGCCTGCGCGATCAGCCGGTCGAGATCGGCGTCGCCGGCGGCCGATACGGCATAGCCGATGCTGGTGCCGATCACGATCTCCTGGCCCTCGATCCGATAGGGCTGGGCGATCGCGCGCGATATCCGCCGCGCGAGCATCTCCGCCTCGCCGGCATGGGTGATGCCGGCCTGCACCACCACGAACTCGTCGCCGCCGATCCGCGCGGCGAAATCGCGCGGGCGCAGCACCCCCTGCAGGCGCTCGGCGACCGCACGCAGCAACGCGTCGCCGACCGGATGGCCATAGCGGTCGTTGACCGGCTTGAAGCGGTCGAGGTCGAGGCAATGCACGGCGATGGCCTCCGGCGCGGCGCCCTGCGCGACGCTGTCGGCGAAGCGCTCGCGCAGGGCCAGCCGGTTGGGCAGGTGGGTCAGGGGATCGAACCGCGCCAGCGTGGCGTGCACCTGGCGCATCGTCACGTTCCGGGCGGTCAGGCGATAGCGTACGAGCATGCTCTCGATGCCGCTGGCCAGGAAGACCGCCAGCAGGCTGCCGGCCGCGCGGTGCGTCGCGTCGGGATAGGTCCAGGCGACCAGGATCGTCGGCGCGACGCCGATGATCATGCTCGGAATGCTGATCCATGGCCGCAGCGCCAGGCCCGCCGCGACGCCGGCCTCATAGCCGAACAGCAGCCCGACGATCAGCATATGGTCCTGCGGCGCGGCGATCGCGAAGGCGCGGGCGCCATAGGCGCCGAGCATCAGCGCGAACCCGAGACAGGGCACCGCGAAGTGCCGTTCGAAGCGCCGCGCGTCCGCCAGGCAAAGCGCGTCGCCCGTGGCGCGCTCGCGATAGGCGATCAGCAGCGCGAACCGCGCGATCGTCATGATCGCGCCGCCGATGATGAACAGCAGGAGCGGGCCATCCGGCGTCAGGTTCGCGACGAGCAGGCCGATGCCGGCAAACGACGCCGTCATGATGATGCTCGGCACCAGCGAGGTGAACAGGCTGGAGACCAGCTCGATATAGGTGCCTTCGGGCACTCTCTCCTTGAATCGCGTCATTCGCACCGCCTCGCCAGTCTGCAGCGAATGCCGCCCGGGCGGTTAATTTTCTCTTGGTTGAATACTGTTAACCGCTTCCGGAAAACTACGGGCCCGGCGCGGCGCGGCTCAGAGCCGCTCGACGATCGTCACGTTCGCCATGCCGCCCGCCTCGCACATCGTCTGCAGGCCATAGCGGCCGCCGCGATCGTGCAGCGCGCTCACCAGCGTCGCCATCAGCTTCGCGCCCGAGCCGCCGAGCGGATGGCCGAGCGCGATCGCCCCGCCATGCACGTTCAGCCGCGCCGGATCGGCGTCCAGCGCCTGCGCCCAGGCCAGCGGCACCGGTGCGAACGCCTCGTTCACTTCGTACAGGTCGATATCGGCGATGCGCAGCCCGGCCTTCTTCAGCGCCTTCTCGGTCGCCGGGATCGGCGCTTCGAGCATGATCACCGGATCATGGCCGATCACCGTCATCTGGTGGATCCGCGCGAGCGGGGTGAGGCCGGTCGCCTTGAGCCCCGCTGCGTTGACCACCAGCAGCGCCGCCGCGCCGTCGCAGATCTGGCTGGCATTGGCGGCGGTGATCACCCCGCCTTCCTGCAGCGTCTTCACGCTGGCGATCTTCTCCAGCGTCGAATCCGCGCGGATGCCCTCGTCGGTCAGGTGCAGCACCGTCTCGCCCTCGGGCGTGACGATCTCGATCGGCACGATCTCGCCGGCGAAGCGGCCCGCCTGGGTCGCTGCGTGCGCGCGGCGATGGCTTTCCAGCGCATAAAGGTCGAGCATCTCGCGGGTCAGGCCATATTTCCGCGCCAGCATCTCCGCCCCGCCGAACTGGCTGAACGGCGTGTCGGGATAGCGCGCCTCGATCCCCGGGCTGCGATAGGTGCCGAAGCCGTGCTTGGCCGCGAGCGTCCAGGGCAGGCCCATCGGCACGCGCGTCATGCTCTCCACCCCGGCCGCGACCACCACGTCCATCGCGCCCGCCATCACCGTCGCCGCGGCGAAGTGCAGCGCCTGTTGCGAGGAGCCGCACTGGCGGTCGACATGCGTCGCCGGGATCGCCTCGGGCAGGCCGGAGGCGAGCACGGCGTTGCGCGCGATATTGGCGCCCTGCTCGCCGCCCGGGCAGGCGCAGCCCATGATCACGTCCTCGATCAGCAGCGGGTCGATCCCCGATCGCTCGACCAGCGCGGCGAGCACCTTGCCCGCCAGGTCGGCCGGATGGACCCCGGCGAGCCGCCCGCCGCGCTTGCCGCCCGCGCTGCGCGCGACCGCCACCAGATATGCCTCTGCCATGATGTCTTCCTGTGCGTGATGGAGGGGGCGCGGCCGCGCGGGCTGCGCGGGCGTCAGACGCCGGTGATGCGGATGCCCGATCCGGGCACCTTGTAGCGCCGGTTGAGCGCGATCAGCACCGAGGTCAGGCCCTCGGCCACCACCGAATTGGCGAGCACGCCGGCATTCCAGGCGCGCAGCCCGATCTCCTCGGCCAGCGCGACCACGATGTCGGCTGCCGCGGTGTCGTCCGCGCAGACCAGCACGTCGCACTCGATCTCCTCCTCGAGCTTGGTCAGGTGATGCGCCGAGATGTTCTGGAAGGCGGAGACGACGCGGACTGCATCGCCCAGTTTCTTCTGCACTGCCTCGACCGCCGATCCGCCCTCGGGCAGCTGCACCCGGCTCACCTTGGGCGGGACGAGCGGCACGGTCACGTCGATTAGGATCTTGCCGGCCAGGCCGGCCTTCACGTCGTCGACGGTCAGCTGCTGCGCTGCATAGGGCACCGCCAGCACCACGATCTCGGCCGCCGCCGCCGCATCGGCATTGGCCATGCCGCTCACGGCGCTGCCGCCCAGCGTCGCGTTCATCGCCTCGGCCGCCTCCTGCGCGCGCTCGGCCGATCGGCCGCCGATGATCACCTTGTGGCCGCGATGCGCCCAGCGCAGCGCGAGGCCGCCGCCTTCCTTGCCCGTGCCGCCCAGTACGGCGATCACTGCCTTGTCGTCAGCCATGGTCTTGTCTCTCCAGTTGCTTGTCCGTCCGCGCCGCCTTGCGTGGCGGCGTCTGGATCGAGGGGGTGAGCGGCGCGGCGCTCATGCCGCGTTCGTGCAGGTCGGGGGCGATCGCCCCGTAGACGGTGGTGCGCTGGCGCGGCGTGCGGCCGATCGATCGGATCAGCGCCTCCATGTCGGCCGGCGCCATTTCCTGGCCGTGCTGCGCGCCGGCCGCGCGCGAGATGCTCTCGTCCATCAGCGTGCCGCCCAGGTCGTTGGCGCCCGCGTTCAGGCAGGCGGCGACGCCCGCCTGGCCGAGCTTGACCCAGCTCGTCTGGATCGAGGTCAGGTGGGGGTGCAGCGCCAGCCGGGCGACGGCGTGCATCAGCCGCACCTCGCGGAAGGTCGGCCCGCGCCTGGCGCGCCCGCGCAGCGCGATCGGCGCTTCCATATGGACGAAGGGCAGGGGTACGAATTCAGTGAAGCCGCCGGTGCGCTGCTGCAGGTCGCGGATGCGGATCAGGTGCCGCGCCCAGTGGCGGGTGGTGTCGACATGGCCGAACATGATCGTCGCGGTGGTGCGGAAGCCGACGCGGTGCGCCGCCTCGATCACCTCGAGCCATTGCGCGGTATCCAGCTTGTCCGGGCAGATGATCGCGCGGACCTCGTCGTCGAGGATCTCGGCGGCGGTGCCCGGCAGGGTGTTGAGCCCCGCCTCCTTCAGCTGCCGCAGGAACGCCTCCAGTCCGAGGCCGAGCGTCGCCGCGCCGTGATGCACTTCGAGCGGGGAAAAGGCATGGATGTGCATCTCCGGCACTGCCGCGCGCACTGCCCGGGCCAGGCCGAGATAGGTCTCGCCGGTATAATGGGGATGGATGCCGCCCTGCAGGCAAACCTCGGTGCCCCCGCGCGCCCAGGCCTCGCGGACGCGGCGGACGACCTCTTCATGGTCGAGATCATAGGGCCGGCCACGCAGCTGCTCGGCCATGCTGCCCTTGGAAAAGGCGCAGAAGCCGCATTTATAGGCGCAGATATTGGTATAGTTGATGTTGCGGTTGACGACATAGGTCACCTCGTCGCCCCTGACCGTGCGGCGCAGCGCATCCGCCCGCGCGCAGACATGCTCCAGGTCCGCGCCCCGGGTGGCGAACAGCGCGACGATCTCCTCCTCGCCGATCGACACGCCCGCCATGGCGCGCGCCACGATCGCGGCGATCGCCGGGTCGACGCCGGCGGCGGAGCGGCGCTCGGTCCGCTCGGGCAGCGCCACGCCGGGCGCCCAGGAATCGGCCCGCGCGAGCCCGGTCGCGTCCGCGGCGGCGAGCAGTGCCGGGATCATCGCCTGGTCCTGCCAGGTCGCCGCGTCGTGCACATAGGCGGGATAGACCGGCAGCCGCGCGACGAGCAGGCGCCCGCCCACCTCGGTCGCTTCGGCCAGCCGCTCGATCTCCGGCCACGGTCGCTCGGGATTTACATGATCCGGCGTCACTGGGGAGACGCCGCCCCAGTCGTTGATCCCCGCCTCCATCAGCCGGCTGAAATCGTCCGCCGACAGGTTGGGCGGCGCCTGGATGTTCATCGCCGGCCCCAGGATCAGCCGCGCGGCGGCGATCGTCCAGAGCAGTTCCGCCATGTCCGGCTCGGGCGCATCGGCCATCACCGTGCGCGGCTTGGCGCGGAAGTTCTGGACGATCACTTCCTGGATATGGCCGTATTCGGCATGGAGATCGCGGATCGCGACCAGTGCGTCGATCCGCTCCTCGCGGGTCTCGCCGATGCCGATCAGGATGCCGGTGGTGAAGGGTATCCTGAGCTCGCCCGCGAGGCGGATCGTCTCGAGCCGCGCCGCCGGCGCCTTGTCGGGCGACCGGTAATGCGCGCCACCCTTCCCGCACAACCGGTCGGAGACCGATTCGAGCATCAGCCCCTGCGAGGCGGAGACGGTGCGCAGCAGCGCCATCTCGTCGCGCGTCATCACCCCGGCATTGACGTGCGGCAGCAGGCCGGTCTCGTCGCGCACCGCGGCGCACATCTCGGCAAGATAGGAGATCGTCGTGGCATGCCCCAGCCGGGCCAGTTTCTCGCGCGCGGCGGCGAAGCGCAGCTCGGGCTTGTCGCCCAGGGTGAACAGCGCCTCGGTGCAGCCCGCGTCGCGGCCGGCCCGGGCGATCTCCAGCACCTGCTCGCGCGTCAGATAGGCCGCCTCGCCCGGGCGGGGCGGCTGCGAGAAAGTGCAGTAATGGCAGAGATTGCGGCACAGCTGGGTGAGCGGGATGAACACCTTGGGCGACCAGGTCTGCACCCGGCCATGGCCCTTGTCGCGCAGTGCGGCGGCGATCGGGAGAAGGTCGCGATCCATCATGTCGATCATCCTACCGGGCCATGCTGCGTCGGCATGCGGTCGTCATCGGGCACGATGGCGGCGATCACGTCCGGCCCGAGCTCGATCGGCGCTTCCAGTACCAGCGTCAGCGACTGGGCGAAATGCTCCAGGCTGTACGGCGCGCTCCAGATCGGATGGGCACGGCTGTGATCGGACAGCGCCTGCTGCCGCCGCGCCAGCACCGCGCCGAGATAGGCGCCCATGAACACGAAGCGCTGGTTCTGCAGCACCCGCGGCATCGGCGGCATCAGTTCGCGCAGATGATCGAGGCAGCGGCGATAGCCCGAGTTCCAGCGATTCTCGAGCGCGTCCATCATCAGGTCGCGGTGCGTCATCGACAGCATCACGATGAAGCGGATGTAGAAATCGTCATCGGGCTCGACCGCTGTCGCCGGAAAGATCAGCACGTCCACCACGGCTCGTACATGGTGCGGCCCGCCGCCCGCTTCCAGCGCGTCCAGTTCGACATTGCGCCGCCGGTCGATCTCGATCGCGCCGTCGAGCACGAGCTCGCGGACCAGGGCTTCCTTCGAGCCGAAATGATAGCCGACCGCGCCGTGGTTCTTCTGCCCTGCGGCGGCCGCGATCTCGCGCACCGTCACCCCGTCCACGCCGCGCTCGGCGAACAGGCGCAACGCAACGGCCTTGATCTGCGCGGCGGCGGCGCTTCTCGGCTGATCCTCTCTGCTGGCGATCTGAAGTCTAACCATGTGTGCAGAATCACATTGCAATCGCCATTCGTCAAGTGCATTATCCATCTGACTTAACCGGCACGCACAAGCCGCAGGAGAGGGAAGCCCGGGTGGAATTGGGAGTCGATCTGGAATCGCTGGCGGCGTGGATGTCGGGGCAGGGCCTCGGCAGCGGCGCGATCGTCGATGCGGTCCGACTCACCGGGGGCACCCAGAATATCCTGCTGCGGTTCAGCCGCGACGGGCGCGATTATGTGCTGCGCCGCCCGCCATCGCATCCCCGCCCCAACAGCAACGAGACGATGCGCCGGGAGGCGCGGGTGCTGACCGCGCTGGCCGGCACCGCAGTGCCGCATCCCGGCCTGATCGCCGCGTGCAGCGACGAATCGGTGCTCGGCGCCGCCTTCTACCTGATGGAGCCGATCGCCGGCTTCAACCCGGTTTCGGGCCTGCCCGCGCTCCACGCCGGTTCGGCCGCCATCCAGCATCGCATGGGCCTGGCGCTGGTCGAGGCGCTGGCCGCGCTCGGTGCGCTCGATCATGTCGCCCTCGGTCTCGCCGATTTCGGCAAGCCCGATCGCTATCTCGAGCGCCAGGTCGCCCGCTGGCAGTCGCAGCTCGATGGCTATGCCGAGTTTGCCGGGTGGCCAGGCCAGGCCGCGCTCGGCGATGTCGCCGCGATCGGCTACTGGCTCGATGCGCACCGTCCGGCGAGCTTCACGCCCGGCGTCATGCACGGCGATTTCCATATGGCCAACGTGATGTTCCGGGAGGACGGCCCGGAACTCGCGGCCGTGGTCGATTGGGAACTGGCGACGATCGGCGATCCGCTGATCGATCTCGGCTGGCTCCTCGCCACCTGGCCCGAGCCGGGCGATGAAGGCGCGGTCAGCGTGAAGCCGTGGATCGGCTTTCCGACCGCCGCCGAACTGGTCGCGCATTATGCCGCACGTTCGTCGCGCGATGCCGGCGCGATCGGCTGGTACGCGGTGTTCGGCTGCTACAAGCTCGGCATCCTGCTCGAGGGCACCCATGCCCGCGCCTGCGCCGGCAAGGCGCCGCGCGATGTCGGCGACCGGCTCCACGCGCGCAGCCTGTGGCTGTTCGAGCGCGCGGCGCGCTGGGTGCGACACGGCCTGCCGGCAGCGGCGCAACAGGGGACCCCGGCATGAACGAACTGGATTTCACCGGCCGCAACGTCCTCGTCATCGGCGGGTCGAGCGGCATCGGCAACGGTATCGCGCGTGGCTTTCTCGCACGGGGCGCCACAGTCCATGTCTGGGGCACGCGCGCCGCCGCCGCCGATTATGCCGGCGAGGAGGGATCGGACCTGACCGGTCTAGGCTATACGCAGGTCGACGTCGCCGATGCGGAGGCGATCGCTGCGGCGCCCGCCCCGTTCGAGGCGATCGACGTGCTGGTCCATTCGCAGGGCACCGTCCTGTATCGCCGCAAGGAATTCGAGCCCGAGGGCTGGAACAAGGTGATGGCGGTCAATGTCGGCAGCGTGATGCAGATTTCGGCGCGCTTCCACGATCAACTCGCGGCGGCGCGCGGATCGGTGATCGTGGTCAGCTCGATCGGTGCCTTCCGCGCGACCATGGGCAACCCGGCCTATGCCGCGTCCAAGGCCGGCGCGGTCAGCCTGGTCAAGACACTCGCCCAGGCCTGGGCCGGGGCAGGCATCCGCGTCAACGGCATCGCGCCGAGCCTCGTCGATACGAAGATGACCAAGGTGACGATGGACAATGCCGAGCGCCGCGATCGCGCGCTCGCCAAGATCCCGCTCGGCCGGTTCGGCACCGTGGAGGAGATGGCCGGCGTCGCGCTGTTCCTCGCCTCGCCGCTCTCTTCGTACATTTGCGGCCAGACCATCGTGGTCGATGGCGGCCTCACCCTCTGATGCGTCCCGGAAGGATTCCCGCATGAACTTCGAATATGGCGAAAAGGTCGATGCCCTCCGCGCGCGCGTCACGGCGTTCATGGACGAGCATGTCTATCCGATCGAGCAGGAGCGCGATCATTTCCTGCACGATCCGGCGAACCTGTGGACGCCCTGGCCCGGGACCGAGAAGATCAAGGAGGCGGCACGCGCCGCGGGCCTGTGGAACCTGTTCCTGCCGCATGAATATACCCCGTTCAGCCCGGGCCTGACCAATCTCGAATATGCGCCGCTGGCCGAATTGATGGGCCGGGTGTTCGGCGCGTCCGAATATTTCAACTGTGCCGCGCCCGACACGGGCAACATGGAAATCCTCGCCAAATACGGTACGCCCGAGCAGCAGGAGCGCTGGCTCAAGCCGCTCCTCGCCGGCGAATTCCGCTCGGCCTATGTGATGACCGAGCCGGACGTCGCCTCGTCCGACGCCACCAATGTCGCGACCACGATCCTTCCCGATGGCGACGACTATGTCATCAACGGCACCAAATGGTGGATCTCGGGCGTGATGGATCCGCGCTGCAAGGTCTATATCCTGCTCGGCCGCACCCCCAATGACGGGCCGCGCCACCGCCAGCACAGCCAGATCATCATTCCCGCCGACACGCCGGGGATCGAGATCGTCCGCCCGCTGCACGTGTTCGATTCGCTGCACTCGCCCGGCGGGCATTGCGAGATGCGCTTCACTGATGTCCGCGTGCCCAGGGAAAACCTGCTGCTCGGCGAAGGCCGTGGCTTCGAGATCGCGCAGGGGCGGCTCGGGCCGGGCCGCATCCATCACTGCATGCGCCTGATCGGGCTTGCGCAGCGCGCGGTGGAATTCATGGCGCGGCGCGTGGAGAACCGCGTCGCCTTTGGCCGCAAGCTCGCCGATCAGGGCAGCATCCGCCAGGATGTCGCCAAATCCTATTGCGAGATCGAACAGGCCCGCCTGCTCACGCTCAAGGCAGCCGATGCGATGGACCGCTATGGCAACAAGGCAGCAAAGGATCTGATCGCGGCGATCAAGATCGTCGCGCCGCTGATGGCGCAGGGCGTCGCCGATCGGGCGGTCCAGGCGCATGGCGCGATGGGCTTCTCGCGCGATACGCCGCTCGCGAACGTCTTCACCACCGCGCGCTACCTGCGCATGGCGGACGGGCCGGACGAGGCGCACATGTCGCAGCTCGGCAAGCTCAAGATCGCTGAATATAACGCGTTGCCGGTGCGCTGATGGCCGGGCCGGGCGTCAGCGTGGATCGCGGGGCCGGCTGGCGGGCCGGGCCGGCCTGGTGGATGGTTTCCGTCCTGTTCCTCGTCTATGTCCTGGCCTGGCTCGATCGCCTCGTCATCTCGATGCTGGTCGAGCCGATCAAGCTCACCATGCACCTCAGCGATTTCCAGATGAGCGTGGTGCTCGGGCCGGCCTTCGCGATCTGCTATGCGATCTTCGGGCTGCCGCTCGGCTGGGCGGCCGACCGCTTTTCCCGCCGCGCGGTGATCTGCTTCGGCACGCTGGTGTGGGCGCTGGCGACGATCGCCTGCGGCTTTGCCGGCTCGTTCGAGACATTGCTGCTCGCGCGCATCTTCGTCGGCATCGGCGAGGCGGCGCTGCTCCCCTCGGCCTATTCGCTGATCTCGGACGGCTTCCCGCGCGACAAGCTCACGCTCGCCACCTCGACCTTCCAGATGGCAGGCAAGGTCGGTTCGGCCACTGCCTTCGGGCTGGGCGGCCTCGCCATCGCCTTTGCGACCGGGCTCGGCGCGGTGCATCTGCCGGTCCATGGCCTCGCCCAGCCCTGGCAGCTGGTGATGATCATGGTCGGCCTGCCGGGCTTCGCGATCGCGCTGCTCGTCTTCACCTTCGCTGATCCCGGCCGGCACGAGATCCCGGGCGCCGCCGCGGCCGACCGGCGGATCGGCGCGGCCTTCGCCTTCATGCGCGCGAACTGGCAGCTGATCGCCTGCATGATGGTCGCCTTCTCGGCGCTGGCGATCTGCGGCTATTCGATGACGGCCTGGGTCCCGACCTTTATCGGCCGCCGCTTCCACTGGGCGCCGCAGGTCTATGGCCCGGCGCTGAGCGTGATGAACCTGGTCGCCGCCGCCTCGCTCGTCGTCAACGGCCGGATCGTCGACCTGCTGTTCGGGCGCGGCATGCGCGATGCGCATCTGCGCTATTACAGCTGGATGATCGCCGCGCTGTCGCCGGTGATCGTCTATATGTTCTTCGCCGCCGATCCCTGGATATTCCTCGCCTGCTACGGCGTCGTCCAGTTCATCACCGTGCCGTTCATGGTCTATCTCTCGTCGGTCGTCGCGCTGCTCGCGCCCAATGCGGTGCGCGGCCAGATGATCGCGATCTTCATGTTCGTCTTCACCATCCTCGGCATGGGGGCGGGGCCGTCGATCGTCGGCGCGCTGACCGATTTCCTGTTCCATGACGAGGCGATGATCGGCCAGTCGCTCGCAGTGGTGGTGATCGGCGCGGCGCTGATCGCCTTTGTCGCGCTCCGCCTCTCGCTCCGCCATCTCGCCCCCGCCATTGCCGCCCGCGAGGTGCCGGCCGATGGCTGAGCCGCACTGCACCACACCGAAAGAGGGACGCTCATGTCGCTAGCAACCGCCGGCATGGATGCCGCACGCCGCGCCAGCCTCGCGCTCGCCGACGAGCGGGTCGAATATGACTGGAACCAGCTCGATCCGATCCTGAACCGCGCGGCCAACGCGATCGCCGGCCTGCCGCTCGGCCCGGAGCGCCGCGTCGCGATCTTCGCGCACAATGCGGTCGAGACGGTGATCGCCTATGTCGCCTGCCTCGAGGCGGGCGTGTCGAGCGTCCCCGTCAGCTTCCACCTCACCCCGGGCGAGGCCGCCTATATCTTCAGGGACTCGCGCGCGTCTGCCGTGCTGGTCGGGCCGGAGACGATGGAGGCCGGGCTTGCCGCCGCCGCGGAAGCGGGGATCGCGACCGTGATCGGCTGGCGCTGCCCGGCGCGCGAGGGCGTGATCGCATGGGAGGCGTGGATCGGAGCGGCATCGGAGGCGCCGCCGCCCGTCGATACGCCGCCGCTGCCGCATCTTCACTACACCTCGGGGACGACCGGCCGGCCCAAGGCGACCGAGACGCCGCCGCAATATTTCCCCCGGGTCGCCACCGTGGGCGATCTCGCCGCCGCGCTCCGCGCGCGTGTCACCCCGTCGCCGGGGATCGCGGTCGGGCCGCTCTACCATACCGGCCCGCTCGGCATGGTGCGCAACCTGTTCGGCGGCGGATCGCTCGTCACCGTCGCATCGTTCGATCCCGAGGCGGTGCTGGGGCGGATCGAGCGCTACCGCGTCGCCGGGTCAGTGATGGTGCCGACGCATTTCCAGCGGCTGCTGAGCCTGCCGGAAGCGACCCGCGCCCGCTACGACGTGTCGAGCATGCAGCGGCTCGCCCATACCGGCGCGGCCTGCCCGCGCGACGTGAAGCAGGCGATGATCGCCTGGTTCGGCCCCGTGCTGGTCGAGGCCTATGGCGCGACCGAGGCTGGCTCGACCACCTTCATCTCGTCGCCCGAATGGCTCGAGCGCCCCGGCTCGGTCGGCCGCGCGCTGCCGCCGTTCGAGACGCTGATCATCGGCGAAGACGGCGCCGAATTGGGCTCCAACCAGGAAGGCCAGGTCTATTTCCGCGACACCTCCGGGCGCGGCATCATCTATCATGGCGATCCGGAAAAGACCGCGGCAGCGCATATCGCGCCGGGCGTCTTCACGCTCGGCGAGGTCGGTTATCTCGACGAAGCAGGCTATCTCTTCATCACCGATCGCGTGTCGGACATGATCGTCAGCGGCGGGGTGAACATCTATCCGGCGGAATCGGAACAGGTGCTGATCCGCCATCCGGGCGTCGCCGATGTGGCGGTGCTCGCCGCGCCGAACAAGGAGATGGGCGAGGAGGTGAAGGCGCTGATCGTGCCCGCCGATCCGGCCAATCCGCCCAGCGCGGCGGAGTTGAACAGCTTCTGCCGCGCGTCGCTGGCCGGGTACAAATGCCCGCGCTCCTATGATTTCGTCGACGATATCGGTCGCACCGCGATGGGCAAGGTCAACAAGAAGCAGCTGCGCCAGCGCTTCTGGCCCGCCGACCGGACGATCGGCGGCTGATGCGGATCCTTCCCCGCGCCGCCCTGCTTGCCGCGCTCGCGGCCCTGGTCTCGTCCTGCGCCTCGCGCGGGCCGGACGGGGCGGACTGGGCCGGCTATGGCGGGCCGACCGAGACGCATTACAGCCCGCTCGACCAGATCAACGCCGGCAATGTCGGCAAGCTCGGGCTCGCCTGGCACTATGACATCGATACCGGCGGCAGCAGCCTGACGGCACCGGTCGCGGTCGACGGCATACTCTATTTCGCGGGCGGCCTCAGCGTGGTCCATGCGATCGACGCGACCACGGGCAAGCTGCTGTGGCGCTATGATCCGGAGGTCGGCGCCGCGGCCGGGCAGAAGCTGCGCTCCGCCTGGGGCAGCCGCGGCGTCGCCTATGCCCATGGCAAGGTGTTCACCGGCACGATCGACGGCCGGCTGATCGCGCTCGACGCCAGGACCGGCAAGCCCGTGTGGAGCGTGATGACCACCGGCAAGGACGATGGCCGCTATGTCAGCGGCGCGCCCTGGGTGTTCAAGGACAAGGTCATCATCGGCCATGGCGGCGCCGATTTCGCGCCCGTGCGCGGCTATGTCACGGCCTATGACCAGGCCACCGGCAAACAGGCCTGGCGCTTCTATACCGTACCGGGCGATCCAGCAAAAGGCTTTGAAAACAAGGCCATGGCGATGGCCGCGAAGACCTGGACCGGCCAATGGTGGAAATATGGCGGCGGCGGCACGGCGTGGAACGCCATGGCCTATGATCCGAAATACAACCGCATCTATATCGGCACCGGCAACGGCACGCCGTGGAACCGCAAGATCCGCAGCCCGGGCGGCGGCGACAATCTGTTCGTCTGCTCGATCGTCGCGCTCGATGCCGATACCGGCGCGTATGTCTGGCACTACCAGACCAATCCGGGGGAGAGCTGGGACTATAATTCGGCGATGGATATCGAGCTCGCCGACCTGACGATCGACGGCAAGCAGCGCCCGGTCATCCTCCACGCGCCCAAGAACGGCTTCTTCTACGTGATCGATCGCGAAACCGGGAAGCTGATCTCGGCGCGCAACATCGTGCCGGTGAACTGGGCGAAGGGCATCGACCAGGCGACCGGCCGGCCGATCGAGAATCCCGAGGCGCGCTTCCCGGACGGGAAGGCGGCGATCGTCTATCCCTCGCCCTATGGCGCCCACAATATCGAGGCGATGTCGTTCAACCCCAGGACCGGGCTCGTCTATATCCCGGCGATGGACCAGGGCCGGGTCTATGTCGATCCGCCCGGGCCGCTCGACAAATGGACCTTCCTGAGCGGGCAGCGGATCAGCAACGGGATCGGCGCGCCGCCGCCGGGCCTCACGCCGCGCCCGCCCTCGGCGGCGCTCATCGCCTGGAACCCGGTGACGCAGCGGGAGGCGTGGCGCATCCCGCTCACGGGCATGCGCGGCGGCGGCGGCACGGCGACGACGGCGGGCAACCTGCTGCTCGAAGGCCGCGCCACCGGCCAGTTCACCATCCTCGCCGCCGACAGCGGCAAGCTGCTCTGGTCGTTCGACGCGCAGACGGCGGTGATGGCGCAGCCGATCACCTATCTCGCCAAGGGCCGGCAATATGTCACGGTGATCGCCGGATCGCGCTTCCCGACCGCGCAGGGCTTCGCGCCCGAATGGAACTACACCACCCAGAAGTGGCGCGTGCTGACCTTCGCGCTGGACGGGAAGGACCGGCTGCCCGCGCCCGATACCAGCGTGCCGCCCTATGCCGACGACGCGGCGTTCAACGTCGATCCGGCCAAGGCGACGGCCGGCGGCGGGATCTTCGCGCAGCGCTGCGCGATCTGCCACGGCGCCGGCGCGCTTTCCGGCGGCGCGGCGCCCGATCTGCTGCGCTCGCCGATCCCGCTCGATGGGGCCGGCTTCACCGCCGTGCTGCACGAAGGGCTGCTCGCCCCGCGCGGCATGCCGCGCTTCGAGGAGCTGAGCCCGGCCGAGATCGACCAGCTACGCCATTATATCCGCCAACGGGCGCGCGAGGCCAGCGCGGCCGAGGCAGCCAGACTAGCAGTGAAACGGGAGCAAGATGCAGGTCAATGACGTCACCTCGTACGAGGTCGAAGGACGGGTCGCGGTCGTCACGGTGGATTCGCCGCCGGTGAACGCGCTGTCGGCCGCGGTGCGGCAGGGCATCGCCGCCGCGGTCGGGAAGGCGCAGGCCGATCCCGCGGTCGGCGCGGTCGTGCTGCTGTGCGGGGGACGCACCTTCTTCGCCGGCGCCGATATCACTGAATTCGGCAAGCCGCCGGTCGAGCCGTCGCTGCGCAACCTGCAGCTCGTGGTCGAGAACGCCACCAAGCCGGTCGTCGCGGCGATGCACGGCACCGCGCTCGGCGGCGGGCTCGAGCTCGCGCTGGTCGCGCATTACCGCGTCGCCGTCCCCTCGGCGCGCTGCGGCCTGCCCGAAGTCAATCTCGGGCTGCTGCCCGGTGCCGGCGGCACGCAGCGGCTGCCGCGGATCGTCGGCGTCGAAAAGGCGCTCGAGATGATCACCGGTGGTACGCCGATCTCCGCCAAGGCGGCGCAGGCGATCGGGCTGATCGATGCGCTGGTCGACGAGGGCCGTTTGCGCGAAGGCGCCATCGCCTATGCCAATGCCGTGCTCGACGAGGGCCGCCCGCTGGTGAAGGTGCGCGACAAGAACGACCGGCTCGACGAGGCGCGCGCCAACCCGCAGGTCTTCGCCGATTTCCGCAAGGCCAATGCGCGCAAATTCCGCGGCTTCCATGCGCCCGAGAACTGCATCCGCGCCGTCGAGGGGGCGGTCAACCTGCCGTTCGACGAGGGCATGGTGCAGGAGCGCGCGCTGTTCGATGAACTGTTCGCGGATTCGCAGTCGGCCGCGCAGCGCCACGTGTTCTTCGCCGAGCGCCAGGCAGCGAAGATCGACGATATCGGGGCCGACGTGCCGGTGCTGCCGGTCGCGAAGGTCGGCGTGATCGGCGCGGGGACGATGGGCGGCGGCATCGCCATGAACTTCCTCAACGCCGGCATCCCGGTGACGATCGTGGAGACGAAGCAGGAGGCGCTCGATCGCGGCCTCGGCATCATCCGCCGGAACTATGCGGCGACGGCAGCCAAGGGCAAGATGAAGCCCGAGGATGTCGAGGGCCGCATGGCGCTGCTCACCGGCACGCTCGCGCTCGAGGATCTCGCCGACAGCGACCTGATCATCGAGGCGGTGTTCGAGAATCTCGATGTGAAGAAGCAGGTCTTCGCCCGGCTCGACGCCATCGCGAAGCCCGGCGCGATCCTCGCCACCAACACCTCCTATCTCGATATCGATGCCATCGCGGCGGCGACCGGGCGGCCGGAAAGCGTGATCGGCCTGCACTTCTTCTCGCCGGCGAACGTGATGAAGCTGCTCGAGATCGTGCGCACCCGGGATACGGCCAAGCCGATCGTCGCCACGGCGGCGAAGCTGGCCAAGACGATCGGCAAGATCGGCGTCACCGTCGGCAACGGCTTCGGCTTTGTCGGCAACCGCATCCTCGCCGCGCGCAACCGCGAGGCGGACCGGCTGATCCTCGAGGGCGCGAGCCCGGCGGATGTCGACCGGGTGCTGTATGATTTCGGCTTCCCCATGGGCCATTTCCAGATGCGCGACCTGGTCGGGCTCGATGTCGGCTGGAATCCGGCGACGACGGCGTCGGCCAATGTCCGCGAAATCCTCAACGAGATGGGGCGCCACGGACAGAAGAGCGGCGGCGGCTATTATGATTATGACGAGAACCGCAAGCACACGCCGTCGCCGGTCGCGCTGAAGGTGATCGAGGATTTCGCCGCCAGGCAGGGCACCCCGCGCCGCGCGGTGAGCGACGAGGAGATCCGCGATCGCACGCTCTATGCGATGGTCAACGAGGGCGCGCGGATCCTCGACGAGGGCATCGCGGCGCGCGCGTCGGACATCGATATCGTCTGGGTCACCGGCTATGGCTGGCCGAAATATCGCGGCGGCCCGATGTTCTGGGCCGACCTGCAGGGCCTGCCCGCGGTGCTGGCGCGGCTGAAGGCGCTGGAAGCGGCACATGGCAGCGACTTCGCGCCCTCGCCGCTGATCGAACGGCTCGCAGCCGAGAACAAGAGCTTCAAGGACGCCTGATTACCGGGCGGGAAAGAGACGGCGCGATGCATGGCAACACAGTAGCGATCACCGGGGTCGGCGAAACGCCGTTCCTGCGCAAGGGCACGAAGACGCTGATCCACATGATGGCGGACGCCTGTCTTGCCGCCATCGCGGATGCGGGCCTCACGCCCGCGGATATCGACGGCTATATCGGCAACCGCATGGTGCCGGGCTCGGACGATATGGGCTATGCGATCGGCATGAAGGACCGGGCGTTCAGCGCGGTCACCGATGTCGCGGGCGGCACCGCACCGGCCGGGCAGGCGCTGATCCTCGCCCAGCTGGCGATCGAGGCCGGGCTCTGCCGGCACGTGCTGGTGCCGTACGGCATCCAGTCGACCAAGCCGGGTGGCGTCTATGGCTTCCATGCGAAGGAGCCGCTCAAGGCGGCGCTGGAGATGCCGGTCGGCTTCTTCGGCCAGCCGACCTATTTCGCCTCGATGGCCAATCGCTACGCCCATGATCACGGCATGAGCGAGGAGGAGCTCGCCTCGGTCGCGATCACCTATCGCGAATGGGCGGTGCTCAACCCCAACGCCCAGCGCCGCGAGCCGATGGGGCTGGAGGAATATCGCCTCAGCCCGATGATCTCGACCCCGCTGCGCGCCGCCGATTGCTGCCTCACCACCGATGGCGCCTGCGCCTATGTGGTCAGCGCGGTCGATCGCGCGGCGGACATGCCGCATCCGGTGGTGCAGGTGTCGGGCGTCGGCATCGGCACCAACAACTTCCCGCACGGCGTGCTCTTCACCCAGAATCCGTGCACCTATGAATATCCCGGCGTCGCCTCGGCGGCCAAGGCCTATGCCATGGCCGGGATCGGGCCGGAGGATCTCGATCTCGCCCAGGTCTATGACGGCTTCAGCATCTCCGCCCTGATCCAGACCGAGATGCTCGGCCTGTGCGGCCGGGGCGAGGGCGCGCGCTTCTATCACGAGGGGCATGCGCGGCCCGGCGGGCGGATGCCGGTCAACACCAGCGGCGGGCATTTGTCGGGCGGCTATGTGCCGGGCATCAACCTGCTGATCGAGGGCGTGCGCCAGCTGCGCGGCGGCGAGGGCGCCCGGCAGGTGCCCGACGCCCGCATCTGCGCCGTCTCCGGCCTGGGCGGCAATTCGCACTCCACCACCATCCTGACGCGGAGCTGAGCCCATGGGCATCCCGATCTATCCGGTCCATCTCGAGGACCCCCAGCTCCAGGGCTTTTACGACGGCCTCGCCGCGGGCGAGCTGCGCATCACCGCCGATCCCGGGACCGGCGCCTGGGTCTGGTATCCGCCCGAAGTCGTGCCGGGCAAGCCCGACACGGTGCTAGAATGGCGGACCGTCTCGCCCGAGGGCAGCGCCTATACCTTCACCACGATCGTGCGCAGCCTGCTGCCCGGCGATCACAAGGCCGAGGTGCCCTTCACCGTCGTGCTGTTCGAATCCGACGAGACGCCGGGCTGCCGCGTGCCGGGCGTGCTGGTCAATGCGGACGGCGTGGAGCCGGCCTGCGGCATGCGGCTGCGGCTGAAGCCGGTCCAGGCCGGCGACCATATCATCGCCGGCTTCGAGCCGGCCTGATCGCCGGTCCGGTCAACGGCATGCGCCGCCGCACCCTGCTCGCCGGCATGGCCGTGACGGGGCTGGCGGCGCCGCTCCTCGCCCGTGGGCGCGACGCGCTCCGCCCGCTCGCGCCGGACGATTTCACCATCGTCGCCCAGGGCCTCGACCGGCCCGAATGCGTCGCGGTCGGGCGGGACGGGCGGCTGTTCGTCTCGACCATGGATGCGGCGATCGCGATCCGGGAACCCGGCGGCGCGTTCCGCCCGCTGGGCGCGCCCGGCGCCTCGACCGGCGTGGCGCTCGACCGGCGCGAGCGCGTCGTCATCGCCAATATGGGCCTGCTCAACGGCCGCCCCGGCACGCTGGAGCGGCTCGATCCGGCGACCGGCGTCGTCGAGACGCTGGCGGCGGCGATCGACGGCCGTGCGCTGGTCGCCTCCAACGCCCCGGCGATCGCGCGCGACGGCACGATCTATTGCACGCACAGCAGCTGGGGCCCGGTGCAGAATATCGGCACCACCGATCCCGCCGGCTTCGTCTACAGCGTCGCGCCCGACGGCAGCGTCCGCACGGTCGCCCAGGGGTTGCGCGGGGCCAATGGCTGCTGCCTCGATCGGCACGAGCGCTTCCTCTACGTCTCGCTCACCGCCGCGGGCACCATCCTGCGCTTCCCGCGCCGCCGCGACGGCTCGCTCGGCCCGGGCGAGCAATATGGCCCGGTGCTCGGCACGGTCGTGCCGGACCAGATGGTGGCGCAGATCGTGAAGCTGCCCCGCGCCGAGCGCGCGACGCTGGGCTATGCCGACAACATCGCCTTCGACGCGGCGGGCAATCTGTGGATCTGCCTGCCCTTCGCCAACCGCATCGTCGCGCTCACGCCCGACCGGCGGCTGGTGGAGATCGCCCATGATCCGGAGGGGCGTCGCCTGTCGCTGCCGACCGCGCTCGCCTGGGGCGGGCCCGACCTGCGGGACCTGTATATCGTCTCGCGCGGCAGCGGCATGGTCGTGACGGCGCGCACGCCGGTCGCCGGGCTGGCGCTGGTCAACCAGCGCGAGGCTGGCTGACGGGCACCGCCGCGCAGCCGCGCACCCCCGCGATATCGCGTCCTTTCGCCTTCAGGCGCGCCACGCCGGCAGCATCGCAGCTCGCCAGGATGACGCCGCGCGCGCTGTCGACCGTCGCCAGGTCGGTCGAATGACCGATGGCGACGCCGCGCGCCGACCATATCTCCCGATAGGCCAGGAGCACGGGGGCGTAATGCGCCCTGCCTTCAAGGACGAAGCCGGGATCGACCACGAGGATCGGCCGGTCGGCATGGGGCGCGATCCCGGCAAGGAGCGCACCATATTGCCCCGACCGCGCGCCCTCGCCGACGAAAGGCACATAATAGCGGCGGGCGATTGCCCCGGCGACGCCCATCATCACGGGCACGACCGCCACCATCAGCAGGGCAATGGCGAGCAGCCGGGCATAGGGCGCATCGGAACGGCGCGCGGCGCGCGCGCGCTCCAGGGCGATGCGGCAGGACGTCGCGGCGGCGATCGCCATGAAGGGAAATGCCGGCAGGATATAATGATGAAGCTTCGAGGCAGCGAAGGTGAACGTGACGAGCGTCGTCACGACGATGCACAGCGAGAACAGCAGGACCGGGCGCATGCGACCCCGGGCGAAGTACAGGGCGATCGGCGACAGGAACAGCAGGGGTGTTGCCGCGAAATAGCCGGCACGCAGCTGCTCGATATAGAACCAGCGGGATTTCGCCATGACCAGCGACGATTCGAAGCGGCCGCTCACATCGTTGAACCAGGCCGCGCGCAGATAGCCGGGCGACTGGGCCTCGCGCAGCAGCAGGAAGCCGGCCAGCGCCACCGTGACGCCGATCGCCAGGGCAACATAGCCCGGTGTCGCGAAGAGGCGGCGCCACCGCGCCGTGAGCGCCACGTACAGGATCACGCCGAGCCCGGGCACAAGGGCAGCGACGCTCTTGGTGAGAAAGGCGCAAATGATCGCTGCACCGATCAGCGCCAGCAGCGCACCGGAGGGACGGGCGCGATGCAGGGCGAGGAAGAGCAGGCAGAGATAGGCGGTGACGAAGAACAGCAGCAGCGCATCATAATCCGCGGTGCGCGCGCTGTGCTCGCCGAAATAGGCGGGGCTGAGGACCAGCAGGGCGGCCGCCAGGGCAGCGGTGCCCGTCGAGCGGGTGGTGCGCCGCACGAACCAGAAAAGCAGCAGGACCGTGCCGAGCGCGGCGACCATGCTCGGCAGGCGCAGGGCCCCTTCGGTGGGCCCGAAGATTCCGACGCTCGCGGCCATGAGCCAGATCAGCAGCGGCGGCTTGGTGTTCCACAGATCGGGCGCGCCGCGATAGGTGGTGACCAGGCTGAACCCGTGCCGGCGCATTTCCAGCGCGTTGACGATGTTGCGCGACTCGTCCCACAGCTGGATGGGCATGGTCGCCCGGTCGAGGAACAGGAAGGCGGCTGCCAGCAGGACGACAAGCGCAGCGATAAGCGTGGTCCGGTCGAGCGGCCAGCGGCGCGAGCGGCGCGAAGCGAATGGCCGCCGAGCGGATATTGGCAACGGCTTCCCCATGCCCTGCGCGGTATCAGGCAATGCTGAACAAGTGGCAAAGGCTTTGGCAGGCGCGCGAGCCGTGTGGGCGCCGCCGTCCTAGGCGGCGTGGACAATTTCTGCGTTCGTTTGCCATTTCGTGATCATTGCCAGGCGCACTGGCGTGCGTAAGATCGAAACATGAGCAATTGGAACGACAGCGGCTGCGAGGTATGTCGACGCGGGATTTTATCAGGACGTAGTGACGTGCCCAAACATATCGCGACAAGCCTGAAAGCCCACGCGCATTTGCGACATTGCCAGACATGTGGGGCATGGTGGGAAGAAGATGAACGCGAAGCGCACGTCATTTCCGACAGCGAGGCAAGGGCGACCTTCTCGGCACATTTCGAAGATGATCGGTGATCGCCAGGTGACGCAAGATCCGTTGACGTAGCTTCGTGGGCTTGATTCAAGGCTGCCTTTTGGAGGCAAGTTTGAGCCGAGGCGATCTCACCGAAGCAGAATGGCGCATTCTAAAAGACTTGCTTCCAATTGAGCCTGAGAACCGTGGTCGCGGCAGGCCTCCCGAACGGAACCGCTCGATCATTAACGGCATACTCTGGCGACTTCGGTGCGGCGCGCCGTGGCGCGACGTGCCTCCCAAGTACGGCAGCTGGAACACCATCTACCGCCGGTTCCGACGCTGGAGCGAAGCCGGGGTCTGGGAAACCGTGGCGGTAACGCTGGCCGAGATCATGGCGGACAGCGGCCACTACAGCATCGACAGCACCACAGTCCGCGCCCATGTCTCGGCAGCGGGCGGAAAAGGGGGAATTATCGACGCGCTCTTGGCCGCTCGCGGGGCGGGTTCACCAGTAAGCTTCACTGCCTGGCTGATGCCCGCGGACGACCGCTCGCCTTCCATCTGACGGTCGGTGAGGCGGCAGATTGCAAGGCCTATGAGGCCCTGATCGGCTTGCCCGAGCAGACGCCGAATGCCTTGCTTGCGGATAAGGGATATGATTCCGACGCCATCCGCGCCGACCTTGCTGGGCGTAAGATCGAGGCCGTCATCCCCGGTCGATCAAACCGCCGGGTGAAGATCGAACATGACCGTGTGCTCTACAAGCAGCGCAACTGCATCGAGCGCATGTTCGGCCACCTTAAGATCAACCGCGCCATTGCGACCCGCTACGACCAGCTGGCCAATAGCTTCCTCGGCATGATCCACCTCGCCTCCGCCAGATACTGGCTCAAATTTGTCCACGCCGCCTAGCAACCGCCCCCGTTGCCCGGAACGGCTGCCCCATCTTCCCGCTCCGGCGCGAGCAGGGCCAGCAGCGCGACGTAGCACAGGCAGGTCGTCGGCAGCATATAGCGTGCCGGGTCCGCGACGCCGAACACGGCCAGCATGCCGAAATTGCCCATACCGAGGCCGGCCGGGACGAGCGCACCCAGCCGGACGCCACGCTGCCGCCTCAGCCAGCAGATCAGCAGGACGGCAAGGGAACCGATCAATCCGACCGACTGCACCTTGGGGTATCTCAGGAGCAGCGCTTCGAGCCGCTGGAGCGGCACCATGGCGCCATGGGCATGCCACAGCCGGATGGGGCGATCGGCCTGCAGCCCGCTCATGATCGCGCGCATCTCCGCCAGCGAGGCTGCGGAGGCGGCGTCGTTGACGGCGGATCCGCCGATTCCCCAGGTCCGGTGGTCGCGCGATTGCAGCAGATATCCGGTATAGGCCATCCGGTGCCCGGCATAGGCGAGCGGGTGCGACAGGATCTCCGCTGCCCAACGGCGCTTCAGCGGCGCTTCCAGCCTGTCATAGGCGGCCGAATATCCGCGGCACGGCCCCCATGGGGCGAAGGCATCCCACATATAGGGAAGAAAGCATGCGGCGACCGGCGGCAAGGTCGCCGTCGGCCAGCCGGGGACCCGGGCGAAGGCGTTCGTTCCCGTGCGCATCGAGATCGCGGCCAGATCGAAAATGACCAGCTGCTTGTCGGGATGCGCATCCCTTGCGTGGAAGATGGTTCGATCGACGGCCCGGTTCAGCGGGATTGCGAGCATCCCCAGCAGCAGCGCGCCGGCGACAAGGGCAGCGTAGAGCCGGGGCGAGCGCAGGAAGAACGGGAGGAGCAGGGCGAGGGCGAGGACGAAGGTGAGGAAGTTCGGCGCCCTGATCAGCAGCACGAAGAGGATGAGCAGCGCCAGCGCGGCGCACCGCGCGCGGGTGAAGCCGGACTGCACCCCGCATCGCAGCAGCTGAATCCCGATGAGCATGGCGGCCAGGACAATGATGTCCTTGCCGATGAAGCCGAAGCCGCCCACCAGCGCGAGCCGAAGCACCAGTTCCAGCGACAGCGTCAGCCATCCCCTGACCGTCGGCGGAACGCGCGGGAGGAAGCCGGCATACAGGCCGAGCAGGAGCGACTGGATCAGGAGCGCGCCGGCCGGCTGCCCCAGCAACGGGCCGGGCAGGCTCCACAGCCAGGCCAGGGTCGGCGAATGCCAGTTGCCGAGTTGGCCGGGCGCCGTCATCGCGACGACGGCATAGAGCGAATCCTGATTCAGCCGCCCGGGATAGCTGATCGCGAAGCAGATCGCCGCGAAGGCGAGGCAGATCGGCCAATAGAATCCGATCGCCGGGTCAGTGAAGGGCGGGAGGGTGAAGCGTCCCCGGAGCGGGCGGCGCAACGACGCGCGCATCACGACGTGCGCAACCCGCATGGCCTTTCCCTGTCGATCGCCTTCACCCCCTGCAGACCAAGCGTCGGGGGTATATCCAGCCGTTTCGGCGGGCGCCAGCGTCGCCGGCCGGGAGGGCCATTCCGCGATCGGGGCGCCGCCTCGTGCAGCAGCGGTGCCTGCCGCAAATCGGAGCGCCGGATGGCGCGGCGCCCCTTTTCAGCGATGCGTGGCGGGCGTCAGAATGACGCCCAGTCGTCCTTGCTGCCGGCACCATTGGCCATCGCGGCAACCGGGAGCGCACGCGTCGATGCCGGGCGTGCGGAGGTGGACGCCGGTTTGGCCCGGGCAGGCGCGGGCGCACGTGCCGTAACCCTGCTGCCCTGGGCAGCGCCGATGTTGAAGCGGGCGGCCTGGTCAGCGAGGGCGGCGACTTCCGAGGTGAGGTTGCGGGCGGCGGCGGAGGTTTCCTCGACCATCGCGGCGTTCTGCTGGGTCGCCTGGTCCATGGTGCCGATCGCCGAGGAGATCTGGGTTATGGCGACGGACTGGGCCTGGTTGTCGGTCGCCATGGCGCCGAGCAGCTTGTGGACCTCGCCGACATCGCCCGAGATATTGACCAGGGCGGCATCGACCTTTTCCACCGCGCCGACGGCGGCGACGATGTCGGTCTGGGTGACGGTCAACTGATCGCGGGCGCGCTTGGATTCCTCCTCGGCGCGCATCGCCAACGCGGAGACGAGATCAGCCACCACCGCGAAGCCGCGCCCGGCATCGCCGGCCCGGCCCGCCTCGACGGCGGCGTTCATCGCGAGCACGCGGGTCTGGAAGGCGATCTTGTCGAGGCCCTCGATCACGCTGTCGATGCCCTTGGCGCT
>CAISGR010000055.1 GCA_903884945.1 uncultured bacterium | reverse complement strand
CGGGGGCGGTTTTGGCAGAAATGACGGTGCCGCCCTTGGCGGCACCGCGCGACCTTTCGCCCAAGACAACCGTGCTGAGGCTTGCGCTGCCGGCCGGGGCGGCGCGGGTGCGCGTCGCGCTGGCCGGCGGGGCACCCGAGACGACGTTGCGCAACAATGTCGTCGCACTTCCGCCACGCTGAAATGCCCGGTCGCCAATTTTGGCATGCTGATGGCACTGTACGGCGATGCCGATCAGGCATTGACGGGGGGAAGGTTGTTCCAGAAGCGCTCGGCGACGGCGCTATGAGGTCCGACAGGGCGGAACAGGCCAATCTCGATCGGTACGTCCCAGTCTGGACCGCCGGCGCGAACCAGCGCACCGCTCGCGATGTCCTTGGCGGCGAGGCCGGCCGGCAGCCAGGCGATACCACGGCCCTCGCGCGCCTTGCCCAGCAACGTCGCGGCAAGCTGGGCCTCGAACACGCTGTCGAGCGCTGGCGCGCGATCGGTGACATGGTGCGCCGCCATGATCCGGCCGAGCCCGGATTCCGCGGTGTAGGAGAGCAGGGGGAGGGTGCCCTCGGCCTGATCGAGCCGCCAGCGCGGCGCGCCGATGGCATCGGGCGCAGACAGGGGAACCAGCGAATCCATGCCCACGACAACGGATTCGAACTGGTTCGGCTCGAACCGGATCGGGGCAAGGGCATGGCGGTGGCAGAGCAGAAACTGGGCCTGGCCTTGCAGCAGCAGCGCCTCGCACGCTGCCATCGTATCGGACAGCAGGCGTACGGGGCCGATCGCGCCGCGTTGCTCGATCTGGCGGATCCAGGCGGGGAAGAAGGTGAAGGAGAGGGCGTGGGTGGCGGCGAAGTGCAAGGTTGCGGTCTCGCGACCGCCAGCCTCGCGCGCATCGTGCCGCAGATGCTCGAGATTTTGGACCAGTGCTGCGGCGCCGCGCTGGAATTGCAGCCCGGCCGGGGTGAGCGTGATTCGCTGCGGCGAGCGCTGGAACAGATCCGTGCCGACCCATCGCTCGAGCGATCGAATGCGCCGGCTGAAGGCCGGTTGCGTGACGTGGCGCGCCTCGGCGGCGCGCGAGAAGCTGCCTTTTTCGGCGAGTGCCACGAAATCCTCAAGCCAGGCGAGTTCCACGATATGCCGATCCTGCATAGCCGCCAATCTGGAGGAAATAGCAGGATAGGCGGTACACACCTAGCGTTGCGCGCCCGGAGCGTTCCGCCATGCTGAACCGTCGTCGCTTCCTTGTCGCTGGCGGGGCAGTGGCGTTGCTCGGTCAGGGACGCGCCCGCGCCGTGGGGGCCGATGACGCGACGCTCCGCGCGACCCTCGATGGACTTGGCCGGGCTGATCCACAGGTGAAGCTCGAGCGCCTGGCAATATTCTCGCCCGCGCGCCTTTCGCCGCCCGCCGCGCTCGATCTGCTTAGCGTGCGATCGGGCCTGCGTGTCGATGCTGAACTGATCAGGTGCTTCCCATTCAGCCGGCCCGGCAAGGGGGTCTATGCAGTCAGCGTCGTGGGCGGTGCCTGGCGCGATGCTGTACCCGATGTTGCGCGAATCGACGCCGATACGGCCGCAATCCTGAACGATGCCGGCGCCGGAGTAGTGCTGCCGCGCGCCTTGCTCGATCGGACGGTCAGGGCTGTGCGCGGGGCCGCCGCCGGGGCATCGGGGGCGGTACGCGTTGCGCTGGACCGGCAGGCAATGGTGCTCGATGGTCTGCGCGGGCAGAGCGGTATCCTGCCGGGCGTCGGGCGGCTGAGCGATGGCGGCGCCTATTTCGCTTTGCTGGTCGATCGCCAGACCGGCCTCCGATGCGATCCCGCCACGCTGCATGCGCAGTTCGTCGAGCAGTGGCACCGGATTCGTTCCCGCGCTGACGTTGTTCTGAGTCGTATCGGGCTGCGGCACGGCGCGGTGGGCGACCGGATCATGGCTGTCTTCCGGGAGGCGCGATGGCAGTACAGCGACGATGACGCGGGGCGCGACCGCGCGGTGGCGGAGATGAACCGCTGGCTCGACCGTGCGCGCTGGCGGATCCCCGTGCTGTTCGGCGAGGTTCCCCCCTGGTGCCTCGACGTGAGCGCTCGCCGGATGTCGGCGCCGGACGAGGCTGCGCGGCGACCGGGCTATCGCGTCGTTGCAGGGCCAGGGCGGTCGGGCGTCTATTACGTCGATCTGGCCGATATCCGACGGCGACCGTGCTGGACCCTGCCCGGCGTGGTCCATCACGAATTGCTGCCGGGACATATGATCCAGTTGCCGATGGAAGATCTGGCAAATCCGCATCCGCTGCGGATCGAATATGCCCCCGGCTTTGCCGAGGGTTGGGCGATCTATGCCGAGCAACTCGCCGTCGCCGACGGAGCGATGGAGGGGGATGAGCGGGCGCTGCTCGGACATCTGCACTGGCTCCTCTTCCGGATCGGCCGGGGCATCGCCGATACCGGCATTCACGTGCGGGGCTGGTCGGTCGAGACCGCGCTGGCGATGCTGCGCGAGGTGCAGGGCGAGCCCGCCTATTTCGCGGCCATTGCCGCCGATGTCGACCGGATCTGCCTCGAACCCGGCATGCGGGCGGCGGAGGCGCTGAATTGGCTGACGCTCGCCGATCGCTCGGCGCGGGCGCGGGACCGGATCGCGTTCCACCGTGCCCTTCTCGACCATGGTCGGCGACGGCTCGATCAACTGCCCATGGAGGGAGGAAGGCCATGACGGACAGCGGAAGCGCAATGATCAACCGGCGAGATGCATTCGGCGTCGCTCTTGCCGGTACTGCTGCAACCCTGATTGGAGCGGGCGAGGCAGCGGCGCACACCGTGTCGAAGCCAGCGGTGCCGGACTGGCGGCGCGGCCATGACAACCAGCGCATCGCCGATCTGGGCGATGGGCATTTTATCAATCCGGTCATCGCCGGAGACCACCCCGATCCTGCGATCCTGAAGGATGGCAGCGATTATTACATGACCTTTTCGACCTTCGATTCCTATCCGGGGCTGACGATCTGGCACTCGCGCGATCTGGTGAACTGGCAGCCGCGCGGTGCGGCGCTGACGCACAATATCGGCTCGGTCTGGGCGGTATCGCTGGAGAAGCACAAGGGCCGCTATTTCCTCTATATCCCGACCAAGGCCGATCCCAATTCGGTCTGGGTGATCTGGGCCGATCATATCGACGGACCGTGGAGCGAGCCGATCGATCTCGGGCTGCACCATCATATCGATCCGTGTCACGTCGTCGGCGAGGACGGATCGCGCTGGCTGTTCCTGTCGGGCGGCGATCGCATCCGGTTAAGCGAGGACGGGCTTTCGACGATCGGGGCGGTCGAGCATGTCTATGATCCGTGGCATTATCCGCCCGATTGGGATGTCGAGGGCTTTTCGCCCGAGGGGCCGAAACTCGTCCGGCACGGTGGCTGGTTCTACCTGATCACTGCGGTAGGTGGCACGGCGGGGCCGCCCACCGGCCATATGGTGATCGCCGCGCGCTCGCGCTCGATCCATGGACCGTGGGAGGATTGTCCGCACAACCCCCTGGTTCGCACCGTGGACAATGCCGAGAAATGGTGGTCGCGTGGTCACGCGTCACTGGTCGAGGCGCCGGATGGCAGCTGGTGGTCAGTCTATCACGGCTATGAGAATGGCTTCTGGACGCTCGGGCGACAGGCCCTGCTCGATCCGATCGAATGGACGGCGGACGGCTGGTTCCGGATGAAGGGCGGCGATCTTTCGGCGCCGATCGCCAAGCCGCGGGGCGGTCAGGCGCTGGGGCATGGACAGGCGCTTTCGGACGATTTCGGCACGCTCGTCCTTGGCGGAAAATGGAACTTCTTCAGACCGGCGGCCGACGAAGCAGCGCGGGCCGGTGTATCGCACAAGGCGCTCGTCCTGAAGGCTGCGGGGACGGCGCCATCGGATTCATCGCCGCTGCTGTTGATCGCGGGCGACCCGGCCTATCAGTTCGAATGCGACATCGAGATAATGCCGGGCGGGACCGCCGGGCTCGTCCTCTTCTATGACGAGAAGCTCTATTGCGGGCTGGGTTTCGACGAGGCGCGTTTCGTGACGCACCAATATGGCATCGAGCGCGGCCGGCCGATCAATCCATATGGTCGCCGCATGCGCATCCGTATCGCCAACAAGCGCCATGTCGTGGCGATCCATGTCAGCGGCGACGGCGGCAGGACCTGGACCCGCTTCGACCGCGGGATGGAGGTCTCAGGCTATCACCATAATGTTCGTGGTGGATTCCTGATGCTTCGACCAGGGCTTTACGCCGCCGGCAAGGGCGCAGCGCGCTTCTCGAACTTCGTCTATCGCGCATTGTAGATGGAGTCCCGTCAGGGCGCGCGCCGGGAAAAGAAAGGACGCCGCCCCTGTGGGCGGCGTCCCCGGGAGAAAGCCCGGCAAGGCGGGAGTTAGATCTTGACCCGCGCGCCGACGAGGATCGTGCGGCCGAAATGATTGTTCTCGTAGTTCCGGTTGGCGTCGAGATCGGTGTAGCGATAGCGATACTCGTCGGTCAGGTTCACGCCTTCGACCGAGAATTCGAGCCAGTCGGTGAAGCGATAGCGGACCGAGGCGTCGACATTGATCGTCGAGCTGTAGCCCTCGAACACATTGCCGGTGCCGCTGTTCTGATCGAGATAAGGGCCGCGATAGCTGATCGATCCACGTGCGCTGAACTTCTTGTCCTCATAATAGAGGGTGCCGTTGAAGGCTGTCTTGGAGAGGCCGAACAGGGTGGTGGCGCGGCTGGCCGTAACGTTCGGGCCCAATCCGCCAGCCGGCGTATTAGGCACCACGATCGGGCCGGAGACGGTGTAATTGGCCGTCGAATCGATGAAGGTCGCGTTGGCGATTCCACCGAAGTTGGACAGAAACCCGGGCAGGAACTTGAACGGTGCCTGCACGGAGAGTTCGATCCCCTTCAGGCTTGCGCCATTGCCGTTGACGTTGCCGCTGATCGTCCACAGGCGACCCTCCGGACTCACAGCCGCCGGCGAACTCGGCGGAATGATCGACAATGGGAGGCCGGTCGACGCGTAGGTTCCGGTGGTGGTCACGGAGACCGGGAAGCTCTGGATATTCTTCTTGAACAGCGCGATCGACGCGATCGACTGCGGCGCGAAATACCATTCGAGCGCCAGGTCGAACGATGTGGCGCGATACGGATCGAGCAGCGGGTTGCCGAACGTGACCTTGTAGTTGAACCCGTCGACCGAACCGCCCGGCGTCAGGTTGCCGAGCGTCGGGCGCGTGATGACCTTGGCGATAGCGCCGCGGATGACGACATTCTCGGTCGGGAACAGCGCAACGTTGAGAGCGGGCAGCCAATCGTCATAGCTGCGTTGGACCGTGACCGGGACGTTGCTGACGCCGTTGTTGGTCAGGCCTGTCGAACTCTGATCGGTTTTCACATAGCGCATGCCGGCATTGAGCGCATAGCGCAGGCCGAAGAGTTCGCCCTTGGCATCGAATTCCAGATAGCCACCGGTTACCTTCTCGATCACGCTGCGCGTATTGCTCACGTCGACTGCAGGCGTGCGATTGTAGAGCCCCGTATAGGCCGCTGCCGCATCGATGTTGGGAATGATCCAGCTCGTCGTGGTTCCGGCTGGTTGACCTGCGTTCCCGAGGGTGACCGTGTCGGACAGTGCCGACGTCGCCTGGAAGCCATAGATCGCGGTTGGCCCGAATAGCGATGTCGGCGAGCAGGTGAGCGTACCCAGCACGCGATCGGCGCCGCCATTGCCGCATACCACGGTATCGCGGGTGAACCCGGCCGTATCGAAGCTGAAGCGCCGATAGACTCCGCCCGCCTTGATCTGGAAGCCGTCGGCGACGTCCCATTCGGTGCGCAACTGCACGGTCCGGAACTTGTTGGTCGTGTCCGAGGGCCGGTCGCGGATCTCGGCGAGCTGGAAATTGGCAGGGTTGGTGACGCTCGTACCGAACGACAGGAGCGGGCTTTCCATGTTGCTGTAATCATATTTGTAGCCGGCTGCGTCGCGATCGTCATAGACGAAGGTCGTCTCGACCGGGATACTCGCGTCCGACTTGGAGAAGCCGCCAAGCAGCGTGAACCGGAATTTGTCGGTGACATCCTGGTCCCAGCTGCCGCCGAGCTGATAGAATTCGGTCTGCGATTTGCGCAGATAATGTTCGGTGCGAACCCAGGCGTCGTTGAGCGTCGCCGAGATCAGGTTGTTGTTGGCATCGTAGGTGGCGTTGAGCACGTCGATCGAGCGTTCGTTGCTGCGCAGCAATACCTCGGCCCATTTCTCCTCGCGTTCTTCCTTGAAGCGAGAATAGAGGCCGTCGATCGAAATCTTGGTGGCGTCGGTCGGTGCGAACTGGATCGAGCCGGTGATGCCGAGGCGCTCGCGGCGATGATCGATTTCGCCGTAGCGCGGGATGCGCGGGTGGAACGCCAGGGCAGCCTGATTGCAGACAGCGCTGGGGATATAGGTCCCGCCGGAATTTGTCGTCGTGAAGCATGGTGTGCCATTGACGGAGTCGAACCGCGCCTGCGCCCAGCGAACCGAGTTGTTGCCGAGTTCCTGCGTGTCGAGCTTCGAATAGGCCGCCGAGATCGAGGCACCGAAAGTGCCGGCCTCGTTGCGCCATGACAGCAGGCCGGCGACCCGCGGGCCGACATTCTTGCTCAGATCATTATAGGATGCCTGGGCCGAGAGGGCGGCGGTGAAGCCGGCCTTGCCGGCAAGCGGGTTGCCCGTGTTCAGATCGACGACGGCGCCAAGCGACCCTTCGTCAAGGGAGGCTTCCGCCGTCTTGTGGACCACCAGGGAACTGAACAGTTCAGACGCGAACACATTGAAATCGAAGGCGCGGTCGCGATTGGCGCTGGCGCCGTCGGTCGAGGTGGCGACCGTCTCCATGCCATTGACGCGGACGCGCGTGAACTGGGCACCAAGACCGCGGACCGTGATCGCACGGCCTTCGCCGGCGTCGCGCTGGATCGAGATACCCGGGATGCGCTGCAGCGATTCGGCGAGGTTCTGGTCGGGGAACTTGGCAATATCCTCAGCGACGATCGCATCGACGGCAGCGACCGAATCGCGCTTGAGCGTAAGGGCCTGCTCGAGCGACTTGCGGAAGCCGGTGACGATGATCTCGGGGCCGGCATCCTCGCCGGATACCGTAGCGTCCTGCTGGCTTTGGGTTTGGGAGGCTGGCGCCTCACCCGATCCGGCGACGGGCTGCGTCGCAGCAGTGTCGGCAGTCGTGGATGGCGGCGCCCCGGTCTCCGCGGCGAAGGCAGCGGCGGGCAATAACAAGCCGATCGCGATGGCGCTCAGCGATGCGCCGGCGATGCTCCGGCGAAATGCGCCGTTCGACCCCTCAAATCCATTCCCCATTCGTCCACTCCCCATTCCCGCGTCGCGCCGCGACGGTGATTGACACCGGTTGTCGATTCCGACCGGGCATCCGGCACGGAATCGATCCGAAAATCAGAGAGGGAGCCCCATTTCGAGAAAACCGGGCATGCATCCTCTCCGGAGCGACCAGTCTTTGCCGGCCTGCTCTTCTTGTCGTTTGTCTTCTTTGGTAACCGGTGTCAATAATAATGCGAGAGCTCCCGGCGAAGTCGTTGCAACATCCGTGCGACTTTGGGCAGGGGTGCGCGCGATCCGCCTGTCGCAAATATCGCGGTGAAAGCCCGGGCTTCAGGCGAAGCCCTGAGTCGCCGCCCAGTTGAGGAAGAGTTCCGGCCAGATCGCCGCCGGCCGGCCCGCCACGCGCCGCAGACCGAAGCCGTGGCCGCCATGCGTGAAGAGATGCGTCTCGACCGGTACCCCCGCTGCCTTGAGTGCGGCACGCATCAGGAGACTGTTCTCGACCGGGACGGTATCATCGTCCTCGGCCGCTACGATGAAGGTGGACGGGCTATCCGACCGCACGTGAAGGTTGGGCGAATGTCTGTCCTCGTTCGCCGGTGACGCGTCCTTGCCGAGGAGCAGCGCGCGCGAGCTGGCATGGGCGAGCGGCGCGCGCATCGTCACGACGGGATAGATCAGGGCGGCAACGCAAGGGCGCGGGGAGTGGGCGTCCGCCTCGTCGGTTCCCTCACGGATACGGGCGGCGAACCGCGCGACCAGGTCCGAGCACAGATGTCCGCCGGCAGAGAAGCCCATCGCTCCGACCCGGTCGGGCGCGATCCCAAAGTCACGGGCGCGCGACCTGATCAACCGCATGGCGCGCTGTGCGTCGGACAGGGCCACATCGGGCCCGGCCGTCCAACCATCGCCGGGGAGGCGATAGAACAGGACAAACGCCGTGATGCCGCGCGCGGCGAGCCACCGGGCGAGTTCATAGCCCTCCTTGTCGACGACGACGCGCGCATAACCGCCGCCCGGCATGATCAGGATCGCGGCGCCGTTGGCGACGCGCGGCCGGAACACGACCATTCTCGGACGCACGATGCCGGCCATGGCGCGATCATTGATCATGCTGTCGGTGCTGCGCTCCGTCACTGTTTCTACCGGGGCCTGCGCCGGCATGCCGGGCGCACCCGCGGGCCACAGATCGATCGTCTCCGTCGGCTCGGGCAGGACAGGCGGCAGATGGTTTCCGGAAACGGCAGGTGGCGCGGTCTGCGCTTCGGATCGGCCGGCGAGCAGCGCGGCGCCGATCGTCCCGGCGATGGCGGCGCGGCGGTCGATCATGGCCGTCAGGTTCCCGGCTGGATGTACGGGATGCGCGCGAACAGCTCGCGCTGCCAGCGACGCGGATCCTGCTCGACATGGCTGCGCGCATCGAAGATCATCGTCGCTCGGCCGGTCAAGTCGTAGACCGGCCATGCCGGTAACCCGGCATGGTTCGGATCGCCCGCTATGGCAAAGGCGACGAAGCCATCCTGCATCGCGGCGGACGCGGCCCGCGCGTCGGCGGCGGTGCCGGTCTGCGAGCCCCTGGCGTTGAGCGTGCCGAAGACCAGCGGGATGTCCATGGTGTGGAAGGCGCCGCGCCGGGGATCGGTGCGCGAGGTGTAATCGACCTGATAGACCCAGCTCCGGGTTCCGGCCCGTGCGCGCGCCTCGGCTTCGATAACCTGGCCGCGCCAGCTCCGCCCGGCAGTGGTGGCGGCATAGAAGATATCGGTCGGTGACCAGTCGGGGAATTGCGCGCGATATTCGGCGACGACCCATTCGGGCAGCACGTCGATGCGCAGCTCGGGGGCGATCCGCTCGGCAAGATTGTCCCAGTTCAGCGTTTGCACCCCGGGCGAATCCGGCGAGATGAAGGCGCGTGTCTCGTCATGGGCATTGCCCAGGATCATCGGAATCGTGTTCGACTGGGGATTGGCGTCGGGCCAGAAGGGGTGTCGGACCAGCCATTTCATGTCGAGCACGGGGCCGAAATAGATTCCGCCGCCCAGGATCGGGTCGGTCGCGTCGAGCGCGTCGACGAGCTTGTCGGCGGGCATGGCGAGCAAGGCGGCCGGGTTCGTGCCGAGCTTCGCGAGATAGGCCCGGGTTCGGCGCGTGGCGTTGAGCGGGCCGGAGGCGGTGACCTGCTGGCCGCTCATCGTCGCCGCGCGGTGGAACAGGCCCGAGGCGGCGGGCATGCCCATCATCGTCGCGATCTTGGCACCGCCGCCGGACTGGCCGAACACCATGACGCGGGATGGATCGCCGCCGAATGCCGCGATATTGTCGCGCACCCAGCGCAGCGCGAGGATCAGGTCGAGCTGGCCGGCGTTTCCGCTATCGGCGAAGCGCGGATCGAGATGCGCAAGGTAAAGATAACCAAAGGCATTGAGCCGGTGATTGACCGTGACGACGACCACATCGCCGCGCGCGGCGAGCGCCTGACCGTCGGTGAGCGGATCGGTGCTGCTGCCATTCGAATAGGCGCCGCCATGGATATAGACCATCGCCGGCCTGTTCGCGGCCGGGTGGGTCTCGGGGGTCCAGATGTTGAGGAACAGGCAATCCTCGTTCCCCGCGCCGTAGCGGTCGCCTTGCTGCGGCGCGACCGGGCCGAAGGTGGTGGCGCGAACAAGCGTGCCGGGATTGGACTCGGGCCTCGGTGCCTGGAATCGCCCGGCACGGCCGTATCGGATGCCGCGAAAGCCATGCACGCCGCGATCGGTCGTCCCGACGAAGGTGCCCGAGGGCGCGCGGACATGCGCCGTCGCTGCCGCATGCACGCGGCTGGTGAGGACCAACGCTGCACCGGCGCCCATTACGCCGCGCCGCGAGATGCCCTTAGCGGCGGACATCGAGGCCGCCGGCCAGATAGGCATCGATATCGGGCTGGCGAAACAGGCTCGCATCGCCAGGGAGCGAATGCTTGAGCGCGGTGACGGCGAGGCCGGTGCGCGCTGCTTCCGCGATATCGCCGCCGCGGCGCAACGCGTGCAGCACGCCGACCGCAAAGGCGTCGCCCGCCCCGATCCGATCGACAATCCCCGCCAGCAGGACCTCCTTTGTCTGGGCGTGGTCGTCGCGACCGTCGATCCGGGCGGAGAGGCGGTGGCGATCGGCATCCTCGACATGGCGCGCCGTGGATGCGATCATCTGCAGCTTCGGGAAGGCTGCGAAGGCCGCCTCGGCCGAGGCCAGCCGGCGATCCTCGCCGTCGCCACCGAAATCCCGGCCGAGCAGCAACGCGATGTCGCGGTGATTGCCGAACATGATGTCGGCGTGGCGGACTAGCTTAGTCAGGACGGCGCGCGGATCGCTGTCCCAGCGTTCCCACAGGCGCGCGCGATAGTTGCCGTCGAACGATACCGGCACGCCGCGCGCGGTGGCTGCTTCGGCCGCGGCGATCGCCGCGCTGGCCGGGCCGGGACCAAGGGCAGGGGTGATCCCTGAAAGATGCAGCCGGTCGGCGCCGGCGAGCAGCCTATCCCAGTCCCACGCATCCGCCGGCGCCTCGGCGAAGGACGAGCCGGCACGATCGTACACCACGTCGGTGGCCCGCATGCCGGCGCCGCTGGTGACGAAATACAGGCCCATCCGATCGCCGCCGAACTTTACGCCCGAGCAATCCACGCCATTGGCGCGCAGGCCCGCGATAGCGGCACGGCCGAGATCATTGTCGGGAACGACGCTGGCCATGCCCACATCATGCCCGAGGCGCGCGAGGCCGCTCGCCACATTCGCTTCGGCCCCGGCGACCCACACGTCGAACCTGGGGGTCTGCAGCAGCAACTCTCGGCCCGGCGGCGACAGGCGGAGCATGATCTCACCAAAGGCAACGAGCTTCGCCATTACAGATCCACTTCTCCGTTTGCCCGGGCGGGCTGCGCTTCCTCTGCCGGAAAGGGCGGCGGTTCGACAAGCTCGGCCCGAACGGAGGGCCGGTTCATCGCGCCAGCCAGCCGCCGTCGACGGCGAGAATATGGCCCTGCACATAGTCGGCAGCGGCCGAGGCTAGGAAGACCGCCGCCCCGCCGAGATCGCTCGCATCGCCCCAGCGCGCCGCCGGAATGCGGTCGAGGATCGAGCGGTTGCGCGCTTCATCCGCCTGGAGCGCGGCCGTGTTGTTGGTCGCGATATAGCCCGGGGCAATTGCGTTCACATTGATGCCCTTGGATGCCCATTCGTTGGCGAGCAACTTGGTCAGCCCGCCGATGCCCGATTTGGACGCGGTATAGCTCGGCACCCGAATGCCGCCCTGGAAGGTGAGCATCGAGGCAATGTTGATGATCTTGCCGCTACCCTGCGCGATCATGTGGCGGCCGGCCGCCTGGCACAGGAAGAACACCGATTTCAGGTTGGTGTCGATCACCGCATCCCAATCGGCTTCGGTGAAATCGACAGAATCGGCGCGGCGGATGATGCCGGCATTGTTGACCAGGATGTCGAGCCGGCCGAGCCGTGCGAGCGTCTCGTCGACGACGCGCTGGACCGGCGCGATGGTGGAGAGATCGGCGGAGACGATCTCGGCTCGGCGACCGAGCGCTCGGGCTTTGGCGATAGTCTCCTCGGCCGGGGTGCGGCCGACTGCAGCAATGTCGGCGCCGGCAGCGGCTAGGGCGAGCGCGATGGCCTGGCCGATTCCGGTGTTGGCGCCGGTGACGATCGCCACTTTGCCGCTGAGGTCGAAGGGGTTCGTCATTGAGGACTCCAATTCCCCCTCCCGCGCGCGGGAGGAGTTAGGGGAGGGCGTGCGGCGAATACGCGCTTGCGACAGGCCCTCCCAAGACCCGCTCCGCACGCGGCAGGGAGGTGCTACGCCAGCTGGCAGATATCCAGCACGCTCATGTCGGTATAATCCTGATTCTCGCCCGCCATCGCCCAGATGAACGCATAGGCCTTGGTGCCCGAGCCCATATGGATCGACCAGGGCGGGCTGATCACCGATTCCTCGTTGGCGACGACGATGTGCCGCATCGCCTCGCCTTCGCCCATGAAATGCATGACGCGGTCGTTCGGGCCGTCGAGCTCGAAGTAGAAATAGATCTCGCTGCGGCGCTCATGGATGTGCGGCGGCATGGTGTTCCACACGCTGCCCGGCTTGAGCACCGTCAGCCCCATCACCAGCTGTGCCGAATCGCATATGCCGGGAATGACGAGCTGAAAGATGGTGCGCTCGTTCGATTCCTCGAGGCTGCCGCGCTCCAGTGCGTTGGCGTCGGCGATCGAGAGCTTGCGGGTGGTGAAGCCCTTATGCGCCGGGCAGGAAGCGAGATAATAGCGCGCGCCGGTGCCGGCGAACTGCACGTCCTTCGCGCCCATCGTGACGTAGAGGCAGTCCTTGTTGCCGAGGGTGAAGCTCTCGCCATCGACCGTAACGGTCCCCTCGGCCCTGCCGATATTGACGATCGCCAGTTCGCGGCGCTCGAGGAAGGGATGGCCGGCGGCGGAAGCCGGCTCGGTCTGGTCGGGCAACTTGACCGGTGTGTCCGCCACTTCGACGCCGCCGATCACGAAGCGATCGGTATGGGTGTAGTTGAGCACGCACTCGCCCGCGCGGAACAGGCCCTGGATCAGGTAGCGGTCGCGCAGTTCTTCGTTCGAGACGCACTCCATCATGTCGGGGTGGGTGGCGTAATAGGTACGATCGAACATCACAGTCCCTCCTGGTGCGCCGTCGCCGCGCATGAGTCTCCCGGTAACCGGTGTCAGGCTGTCACGCAATATCAGTCGCGCGGCGGCGCGACCGATCCCCGGCGGATCAGGGTGGACCGGAACATCGAGGGCTCTTCGACCATTTCGTCGCCATCGGCAGTCAATTTCAGCGCGGCGGAGCGGGCCATGGAGATGATCGGCCAGCGCACCGTCGTCAGCGGGGGCCAGATATGCGCCGCGATCGGCGTATCGTCGAAGCCGATGATCGAGAGATCGCGCGGCACGTCGATGCCGCGCTGGCGCGCCGCGTGCAGCACGCCGGCCGCCATTTCGTCGTTGCAGGCGAAGATCGCGCTGGGGCGCGGCATCAGGTCGAGCAGGCGATCGGCGGCCATCACCCCGGATTCGAAGGTATAATTCCCCTCGGCGATCATCGAGCGGGGCAGGGTGATCTTCGCTGCGCTCAAGGCCTGCTCGAAGCCCTGGCGGCGTTCGCGCGCGGAACGGAAGCCGTGCGGGCCGAGCACGAGCCCGATGCGCCGGTGCCCCTGCTCGATCAGATAGTCGACTGCGGCCGTCACCGCCTCGCAGTCGTTCGAGGCGACCATATGCGCAGAATCATCGAGTTCCGCCGAGCCCATCCGCACATAGCGGCAGCCGATATCGTTGCAGAGCTTCGCCAGTTGGTCATTCTCGCTGACCGGCGGCAGCAGCACGACACCGAACAGGCGCTGCCGTTCGAGGAAATTGCGCACATCGTCGAGCATGGTCGCTGAACCGCGGTCGATCGGGCGCACGACCAGCTCGAACTCGGTGCCGTGCAGCGATTCGAGGATGCCCTGCTGGACGTTCATCACCATCTGCGCGTTGGGATTGTCGTGGATCAGCCCGATCAGGAAGTTGCGCCGGAGCGCCAGGGCGCGCGCTTGGGGATTGGGGACATAGCCCAGCCCGCTGATCACGTCCTCGACATGCTTGCGCGTGTCGTCGCTCAACAGCGGCGAGCGATTGATCACCCGGCTGACCGTCTTTTTTGAGACGCCGGCGATTCGCGCGACGTCGTTGATCGTGGGCAGGCCGGTCTTTCGCATCATTCATCGGCATAGCGCGTAACGATCCGAATGACCAAGCGGGCATCATGGCCTGGCCCCGGAGGCCAGGATGCGAACCGAGACTTGTCATTGACACCGGTTTACCTTAGGGCGCAACAATCGAAGCGCCGACAGCGCGTGCGGGAGGGTTGCCAGGGTGGATTCCACCGATTTCGCCCAACAAGTGGGTCACATTGCTCAATCCTTCGTCGATGCGCGTCGCGCCGGCCAGGCGTTGCCGGGCTATCCGGGCACGCTGCCGGTGGCGCTGGCGGATGCCTATGCGGTGCAGGATGCGGCGATCGCGCTGGACGAATCCGAAATCGGCGGCTGGAAGGTGGGGCGCATCAACCCGCCGATCTCTGGCGTCGACCGGCTGGCCGGGCCGATTTTCACGCGCCAGATCGTCGAGGCGACGGTCGAGCCGGTGGCGATGCCGGTGTTCGTCGGCGGGTTCGCCGCCGCAGAGGCCGAGTTTCTCCTGCGGATCGGTGCGGTGCCGCCCGCCGGCAAGACACGGTTCACCCATGAAGAGGCCGCCGACCTGATCGATGCGGTTCATGTCGGGATCGAGATCGCCAGTTCGCCGCTGGCGGCGATCAACGATCTGGGGGCTGCGGTAACCATTTCCGATTTCGGCAACAATAATGGCCTGGTGATCGGTGCCGCGATTACGGACTGGCGCAACGCCGCGCTCGAGGATTGGCCGCTGAGCGTCCTGATCGATGGCAAGCCGACCGGCACGGGCAAGGCGGCGGACATGCTTGACGGACCGGTGGGCGCGGCGCGTTTCCTGTTCGAACTGATGGCGGCGCGCGGCATCGTGCTCAGGCCCGGCCAATGGATTTCCAGCGGCGCGGTAACCGGGGTGCATGCGGTTGCGATCGGGGACCGGATCGAAGCGCGTTTCGGTGCCGATCTGGCCGTGGAGTGTACGATAAAGGCCTCCTGAAGAGGCTCTACGGGAGAGAGAGATGGCTGAATCGACGATGCCGGGGGTCGTTGCGGCGGCCGAGCGGGCGGGCCGGTATCGCTGGGTGATCTGCGGGCTGCTCTTCGCCGCCACCGCGATCAACTATGTCGACCGGCAGATGATCGGCGTGCTCAAGGCACCCATCTCGCACGATCTCGGGTGGAACGAGCGTGATTTCGCCACCGTGATCATCTGGTTTCAGGCGGCCTATGCGCTCGGTTATGCCAGCTTCGGCTGGTTCATCGACCGGCTGGGCGCGCGAGTCGGCTATTCGGTGGCCTTCATCATCTGGACGGTCGGCCACACCCTGTGCGGTTTTGCCGGCAGCGCCGCACAATTTTCGGCTGCGCGATTCGTCCTCGGTGTCGGCGAATCGGGGAATTTCCCCGCCGGGATCAAGGCAGTGTCCGAGTGGTTCCCGGCTCGGGAGCGGGCGCTGGCCACCGGCATCTTCAATGCGGGCGCCAATATCGGCGCGGTCGTTACGCCTGCCGTCGTCCCGTTCATCGTGGTGACGCTAGGCCTGGGCTGGCGCATGGCCTTCATCATAACCGGCGCGGCGAGCCTGGTCTGGCTGGTGGCCTGGGCAGTGATCTACCGTCGTCCGCGCGAGCAGCCGCGCGTCTCCGCTGCCGAACTTGCCTATATCGAAAGCGATCCGGCCGATCCGGCCGAGAAGATCGGCTGGCTGCGCCTGCTGCGCTACCGCGAGACCTGGGCCTATGCGCTGGGCAAGTTCCTGATCGACCCGATCTGGTGGCTCTTCCTGTTCTGGACGCCGGATTTCCTGGCCAAGACCTATCATCTCGACCTGAAGAGTTTCGGCCCACCGCTGATCGTGATCTATCTCATCTCGGATCTTGGCAGCATCGCGGGCGGCTGGTCGTCGTCGACGATGATGAAGCGCGGCTTCTCGGCCAATGTGGCGCGCAAGCTCACGATGCTTGCCTGCGCCTTCCTGGTGATGCCGATCTTCTTCGCGCAATATGTCGACAGTCTCTGGCTAGCCGTCGCGATCGTCGGGCTGGCGACCGCTGCGCACCAGGCCTTCTCGGCCAATCTCTATACGATCCCGTCGGACATGTTCCCGCGCGGCGCAGTCGGATCGGTCGTCGGGATCGGGGGCACGGTCGGCGCCGTCGGCGGCATGGTGATGGCGTGGTTCACCGGCTATATCCTGCAGACCACCGGCAGCTACACGCTGATCTTCGCGGTCGCCGGCAGCGTCTACCTGATCGCGGTCGGGGTGGTGCATCTGTTGTCGCCGCGGCTGGCGCGCGTCGAATAGCCCTCAGGCCGCGCGCTGCGGCAGCTTGACGTGGACACGCGGTGACCAGCGCGTCCGCTTCAGGATCCAGAGCGGGAGGCGCAGCAGCGGATAGAGGAAGCCGAAGCCCGGCGGAAGGCGCAGCAGCACGATATCCTCGGCCGGGATCGCGATGCGCCGGATCTGCGCCCAGGCGTCAGGCCAGCTCGAAAGCGTGAGCAGCATCGCTGCCGGCTCCACCACGGAGTTCCAGCGCGTGTGGGACAGTTCGCGCGCGCCGCCGCCGGCCGCGATCACACGGAGGGACAGGGCATTGAGGAGGCGCAAGCGGACTGATCGCGGCGGTACGAAGCCGGGCGGCAGCGGGGTCCCGAGCAGCGTGTTCGCCAGCATGATCGCGGAGGCGGCAGGGCGGGCGGCACCGCTCGAGCGGGCCGATTCCCACAGGGCGCTGCCGCCGTCTTCACTGTTGCCGAGAAGCGCGCCGATATCGGCGAGCCATTTCAGCCGCGCCCAGCCATGGCCTGCGCCGTGCGCGCTAAGATAGGCAAAGAGGGCCGGATCGGAGAGCGTCGAAAGCGTCAAGGTGGGGTTGATTTCCACCTGGCGCCATTCCCGGGGCGGGGGCAGAGCGGACTCATGCGCGGCGTCCGACAGCCGCCAGTGCAGTTCGATCTTGACCCCGTTCGCCGGGTTGCGATGGACGCTGTCCTTGGAGATTGTCTGGTAGGTGCGCAGCACCCCGGCCGGCAGGGCTCGCGCGGGGGCGGTCATCACATAACCCGCTTCCTCGAGCACCTGCCAGGCGCACGGCACATCGCCCGGTGCCACCACCATATCGATATCCATCGAACTGCGTACCGCGATCGAGCCATAGGCGCGGACCGCCAGCGTGGAGCCCTTCAGGAACAGCGCCGGCACCCCGGCCTTTTCCAGCTGCTGCTGGATGCGCAGCGCCTCGGCAGCCTGCCGAAGGCCGGTGTGCATGATCTGGTGCGCGCTTTGTGCGATTGCCGGCGGCACCGGCAAGCCAGCGGCAGACAACCCTTCGCGCACCAGACCCTCGATACGGTGGCGCTTCGCGATCGCCGTGACGCATTGCCAGTCGACATCCGCCGAGCCGCAGGCACTGATTCGCGCAGGAGACAGGGGGCGCGCGATACAGGCGCAGACGAGTGCGAATTCGGGAGAAGCCTGGGGGATAATCGCGATATTTCCTGATCGTGGGGAGCGGCTTCCGTCTATCACCGCACCGGGCAAAGCGCGATTGGCAATCGTCACGTCGGGGCCGGGAAACGACCGTCGAAAGCTGTTGGCAAGCGTCATGCGAGCGCGCAAAGTCCCGGCGGGGGCGAATCATATGGTTATGCGGGGATGCAAGGGTTGAACGGCAAGAAGTTTCGTCCAGCGGCTCTAATCGGCGCCGTCTGGGCGACGATCCAGTCGAGCGTGGCGCTGGCGCAGGATTCGCTCGCCGACCCGCAGGGATCGGGGGCGATCGTCGCGGCGGTGCGCTGGCTGCAGGGAACGTTGCTCGGCACGGTCGCCACGGTCGTCGCGGTGATCGCGGTCGCTTCGGTCGGCCTGCTGATGCTGACCGGCCGGATCAACTGGCGCTACGGAGCGACGGTGATCCTGGGCTGTTTCATCCTGTTCGGCGCCGCCAGCATCGTTGCGGGAATTCAGTCCACCGCCAGCGCCGGGTATTGAGGCGTGAACGGGCTGGAGCGGGACCCGCTGTTCGTCGCGCTCACCCGGCCGCAGATGTTCGCTGGCGTGACCTACAGTTATTTCGTGTTCAACGGCGTGATCGCCACTGAGCTGTTCCTGATCTTCCACGCCTTCTGGGTGCTGGCGGTGGCGGTGATCGTCCATCTCGTCGGCGTGGTGCTGTGCGTGCGCGAGCCGCGCATCTTCGACCTGTGGCTGACTCGCCTCGGCCGCTGCCCGCGGGTGCGCAACTACGCGATCTGGCGATGCAACTCCTACCGCCCCTGACGACCGACCGGCGGGCGGTCGCCCGCGAGAAATTCGCGGGGTCTCATCTTCCCTACGCGCGGCACGTCGACGATCACACGATCGAGACGCGTGACGGGCTGCTGATGCAGTTCATCCATCTGCGCGGGCTGCTGTTCGAAACGGCCGACACCGACGAGATCAACTACCGCAAGGTGCTGCGCGACGCGATGCTGCAGGCGATCGGATCGTCGCGCTTCGCACTCTATCACCACGTCATCCGCCGGCGGGCGGAGGTGGAACTGCCCGCCAGCTTCCCGGACGCCTTTTCGGCGCAGCTCGATGCCGCGTGGCGGGCGCGCCTCGCGACCAAGCAACTCTACGTCAACGACCTGTTCCTGACGCTGATCCGGCGCCCGTTGCAGGGGCGCGTCGGCGTGGCGGACCGCGTGCGCGGGCTGCTCGGCCGCGCCGGCACCACGCCTGGGGCAGTATCGGCGAACGAGTTGCGCCAGCTCGATGGCGCGCGCGACGCGCTGCTGGCGCAACTCGGCAGCTATGCGCCCCGCCTGCTCGGCGTGTACGAGACCAGGCAGGGCATGTGCTCGGAGCCGCTCGAGTTCCTGTCGGCGCTGTACAATGGGGAGATGCGGCCGGTGCTGCTGCCGATGCAGGACGCCGGCGATTATGTCCCGTACCGCCGGGTCAGCTTCGGGCAGGAGACGGTCGAGCTCGGGCCGGCAGGCAATACGCCGCGCGGCTTTGTCGGGGTGGTCTCGATCAAGGACTATCCCGCGCAGACCGCGCCCGGCATGCTCGATGAACTGCTGCGGCTCCCGTTCGAACTGACCGTGGCGCAATCCTTCGGTTTCGTCGACCGGCAGGCGGCGCTGGGGAAGATGAACCTCGCGCTCCGGCGCATGCGCTCGGCCGAGGATGAGGCAGTGAGCCTGCGCGGCGAGCTCTCGAGCGCGAAGGACGAGGTGGCCGCCGGCCGCGCCGGCTTCGGCGAGCATCACATGACCGTGGCGGTGCGGGGCGATACCCCCGCGGCGGTCGATGCCGGCGTGGCCGAGGTGCAGGCATCGCTGGCCGATCTCGGCATTATCGCCGTGCGCGAGGAGATCGCGCTGGAGCCGGCATTCTGGGCGCAGTTCCCCGGAAATTTCAAATATATCGCACGGCGCGGCCTGATCTCGACCGGCAATTTCGCGGGCTTTGCGAGCGGGCACAACTTCCCGCTCGGGCGCGCTTCAGGCAATCATTGGGGCGACGCGGTCACCTTGCTCGAGACGACCGCCGCCGGCCCCTATTATTTCAACTTCCATCAGGGCGACCTGGGCAATTTCACCGTGATCGGGCCCTCCGGCTCGGGCAAGACGGTGGTGCTGAATTTCCTGCTCGCCCAGGCACGGAAGTTCCATCCGCGCGTGATCTTCTTCGACAAGGATCGCGGCGCCGAGCTGTTCATCCGCGCGATCGGCGGACGCTACGACCTGCTGCGCCCCGGCGAGGCGTCGGGGCTGAACCCGCTGCAGATCGAGGACAATCCGGGCAACCGCCAGTTCCTGATCGACTGGGTCGCGCAACTCGCGGGCGGCGTGGACATCGACGACATGGCGAAGATCAAGGACGCCGTCGACGCGAACTTCGCCCAGCCGCGCGAACATCGCCGGCTGCGCCATTTCGCCGAGCTGTTCCGCGGGGGGCATCGCCCGCATGCCGCCGATCTCTGGGCGCGGCTGCGGCCCTGGTGGGGCGAGGGCGAGCGCGCCTGGCTGTTCGACAACGAAGCTGACCTGACCGACCTTTCGGCCGACGCGGTCGGCTTCGACATGACCGCGATCCTCGACGATCCGGCCGTACGCACCCCGGCGATGATGTACCTGTTCCACCGGGTCGAGGAACGGCTCGACGGCACGGCGGCGATCATCGTGGTCGACGAGGGCTGGAAGGCGCTGGACGACGAGGTGTTCGTCCGTCGCATCAAGGACTGGGAGAAGACGATCCGGAAACGGAACGGCATCGTCGGCTTCGCCACGCAGAGCGCAGAGGATGCGCTGGAGAGCAAGATCGCGAGTGCGATCATCGAGCAGGCGGCGACGCAGATCTTCATGACCAACCCCAAGGCGCGGGCGGCGGATTATGTCGACGGCTTCGGCCTGACGCCGCACGAGTACGAGATCGTGCGGACCCTGCCCGACGACGCGCATTGCTTCCTGATCAAGCACGGGACCGACAGCGTCGTCGCGCGCCTCAACCTGTCGGGCGAGCGCGACTTGCTGACGATCCTGTCGGGCCGCGAGCGCACTGTGCGGCTGCTCGACGAGATCCGGGCCGACCAGGGCGACGATCCGGCCAACTGGATCCCGCGCCTGCTGGAGCGTGCCTGATGGCATGCCCGTCAATCGCCCCGGGCAGCGCCTTCCTGACCGGCGTGCTGGGCTATGTCGACTGCCAGGCGCAGGCGATCGGGCAGGGCGGCTATCAGGCGCTGGCCGCACCGGGATCGGCGGTATCGCTGGCGCTGACCGGGCTGCTGACGATCTTCGTCGCGCTGTTCGGCTATCGCATGATCTTCGGCCAGACCCCCGATGCGCGCGACGGCGTGGTGGCGGTGGTGAAGCTCGGCGTGGTGCTGGCGCTGGCGACGAGCTGGCCGGCATTTCGGACGCTTGCCTATGACGTGGTGCTGCACGGCCCGGCCGAGCTTGCGGCCGGTATCGGCGCACCGGCGGGCTTGCCCGGGTCGAATGGCGGCCTCGTCACGCGTCTGCAGGGCATCGACAATGGCCTTGCCGAACTCCAGCTGCTCGGCACCGGCAAGCCCGACAATGCCGACGAGATCGTGGGGCCGACCCAGCCGCTGACGCCACAGCAGCAGCAGGAGCAATATCGCAAACTGCAATCGCTGCAGCAGCGACCGAGATGGGATCCTGCCCGCGACGCGACGATGCTGAGCGAGGCGCGCACCCTGTATCTGACGGGTGCGATCGGGGCGTTCGCCGCGGTGCGGATGGTCGGCGGTCTGTTGTTGGCGCTTGGGCCGTTGTTCGCGCTGTTCCTGCTGTTCGATACGACGCGCGGCCTGTTCGAGGGCTGGGTGCGCGGGCTGGCCGGGGCGGCGCTGGGGGCGCTGTCGACCGCGATCGTGCTCGGCGTTCAGCTCGCGGTGATGGAGCCGTGGCTGATCGCGATCCTGGAGCAGCGCCGGCAGAATATCCCGACACCCACCGTCCCCGTCGAGATGCTGGTGATGACGCTCGTATTCGTGCTGACCCTGGTGGCGGCGCTGATCGCCGTCGCGCGGGTCGCGCAGGGATTCCGCCTGCCGACGGCATGGCGGGCCGCGCCGCAGCGCCTGATCGAATCATTCCGTGACCGGCGCGACGCGGTGCCGCAGGCGATCGGGCATGGCCCCGTCGACCAGCGGTCGCGCGCCTTTGCGGTCGCCGACGCCGTCGCCGCGAGCCAGCGCCGCGAGTCGGCCGCGCTACCGCCGCCGGTGGCCCATCTCAGCTATCAGGGCACCACGCAGGCGGTGACGCGTGACATTCCGGCGGCGGCGGCGGCGGTGCCGCTCGGCCAGAGCTATCGCCGCCGCACGCGCGGGCGGGTATCGGCCGGCGCCTCCCGGCGGGACAGGAACGCATGAAGAAGACCTCACCAGAGACGCTCGACGCCTATTATCGCGAGGCAGAAAGCTGGGCGACCGACCGGCAGGACCTGCTGCGGGCCTCGCGCCGCACTGCCTGGATCGTCGCGGGCGCCGCCTGCGCGGTCGCGGTGTGCGAGGCGATCGCGCTCGTCGTGCTGATGCCGCTCAAGACCGTCGAGCCCTATACCCTGCTGGTCGACCGCCATACCGGATTCGTCGAGGCGCTGAAGCCGCTCGACGCGAACCGGATCGCGCCGGATACCGCGCTGACCCAGTCCTTCCTCGTGCAATATGTCATTGCGCGCGAGAGCTTCGACAGCTCGGCGCTGCAATCCAATTACCGCAAGACGACGCTCTGGTCGGCCGATCCCGCCCGATCGGACTATGTCGCCAGCGTGGTCGCCTCCAATCCGGCGAGCCCGCTGGCGCGCTATCCGCGCTCGACGGTGGTGGAAACCCGGGTGAAGAGCGTGTCGCCGTTGGGTGGTCACTCCGCGCTGGTGCGGTTCGAGACGCAGCGTCGCGACGCCGGCGGCCATGTCCAGCCGGCCCAGGCCTGGGTGACGATCATCCAGTACCGCTTTTCGGGCGAGCCGATGACGCGCGAGGATCGCTTCGTCAATCCGCTCGGCTTCCAGGTGCTGCGCTATCGCCGCGACGCCGAACAGGTGACGCCGCCCGAGCCGCCGGCGACGACCGCCCCGGGCGGGGGTGTGGGCGCCTCCGCGACCATGGCGACCGAGCCGCCGGTGGAGGGCACCGCGCCGCCCCCGGCGCCGAATTTCCCGCCGCCGCGCCGCGCCGCGCCACGGCCGGCACAGCCCGAGGTGCAGCTTTGAGGCTGGCGCTGTTCCTTCTCGCGCTGCTGCTGCCGGCTGCGGCGACGGCGCAGCTGCGCCCTACCCCGGGGCCGGGCGATCCGCGTATCCAGTCGGTCGCCTATGATACCAATCAGGTCGTGCAGCTGCAGGTGGCGACCGGATTCCAGCTGACCGTCGAGTTCGCGCCGGACGAGCGGATCGAGAATGTCGCGATCGGCGACAGCGGCGCGTGGCAGGTGACGCCGAACAAGCGCGGCGATCATCTGTTCATCAAGGCGGTGCAGCAGGGGGTGACCACCAACCTGACCGTGGTCACCGACGCGCGCAGCTACAGCTTCGAACTGCTGCCGCTCTACGGCCCGCTGCCCGACATGGCCTATACCGTGCGCTTCACCTATCCGGCCCCCGCGGTGGCGACGGTGGCGGACGCGCCGGCCGCCGCGGCGCCGGGGCGCTACAAGCTCAGCGGGTCGCGTGCGATCCGGCCGACCGAGATCGATGACGACGGCCTGAAGACCTATATCGTCTGGCCACCGGAAAAGCCGCTCCCGGCGATCTTCGCGGTCGACGAGAAGGGCCATGAGATGCTCGTCGACGGGGCGATGCGCGATGGCCAATATGTGATCGACAGCGTCAAGCCGAAGCTGCTGTTCCGGCTCGACCGCGAGGTCGCCAGCGCCGTGCGCGTCAAGGCGAAGCGCTGATGGCGAGCTTCCCGCCCAGGGACGGCGGCGACCCGCGCGTCGGGCCGGGCGGCGAGGAAACCGTGCGACCCGTCGTCGCGCTGCCGCCGGCCGGCGTGCCGCTCTGGGTGTACGGGATCGGGATCGGCCTGTTCGCGATCATCCTGTTCAGCATCCTCGATATGCGGCGCCAGTCGCTCAGCGCTCCGCCGACCAAGCCGCGCTTCGCCGATACGCTGGGCGGGGCCGCACCACAGCCGGCGCCGCTCTATGTGCCGCCCGAGCCGGTGCCGACGCCGACAGCGACGGCTGCGCCGCCGCCACCACCCCCGCCACCGCCGCCCGCCCCGGTGCAGCCGCGGATCATCTATGTGCCGCAACCCATGCCGCAGGCACCCGTGGCGCCCCCGCCGCCAGTCGCGGCGCGCGGCACGGCCGACCCGGCACTGGTCGTCGACACGACCCAGGGCGATGCCGGCGGTACGGCGGTCGCCGGTGATGCCGATGGTGCGGTGGGCGCCGGCGGGGCCGGGGCAGGCGGCGCCGTGCTCGCATCACGCGCCCGCGCGACCGTCATGCGGCACCGCGCGACGACGGTGCCGCAGGGGACGCTGATCCCGGCCGTGCTCGAGACCGCGCTCGATTCGACCCGGCCCGGGCTGGCGCGCGCGCTCGTCCAGCGCGATGTGCGCGGCTTCGACGGTTCCCGCGTGCTGATCCAGCGCGGCAGCCGGCTGATCGGCGAATATCGCGCTGATCTCCAGCCCGGCCAGAACCGGGCGACGGTCACCTGGACGCGGCTCGTGCGGCCGGACGGGGTGACGATCGCGATCGGCTCGCCCGCCGCTGATCCGCTCGGCCGGGTCGGCATCAGGGGCAAGGTCAACAGTCATTTCTTCGAGCGCTTCGGCGCGGCGATCCTGCAATCGACCCTGGACGTCGGCGTCAATCTCGCGTCGCGGATCGGCAATTCCAACTCGGCGGTGATCGTCGCGCTGCCGAACCTCGCGCAGAGCACGACCGCGCCGCTGACCAACAGCCAGCAGATCCAGCCGACGCTGAAGGTGCGGCAGGGCACGGCGATCTCGGTGTTCGTCGCGCGCGACCTCGATTTCACCAGCGTCGAGGCCAAGCGGTGAGCGCGGCCGCCCGGGACGACCGCCCGGTCTATCTGCGCAGCTATCTCGCGCCGCTCGCGCCGATGCTCGAACGGGCGGACGTGACCGACATCTACGTCAACCGGCCCGGCGAGATCTGGGTCGAGACGACCGGCGGGACGATCGAGCGGCACGAGGCGCCGGGGCTGGACGAAGCGACGCTGTCGCGCCTTGCCCGCCAGATCGCCGCGCTGTCGCATCAGGGCATCAGCCGCGAACATCCGCTGCTGTCGGCGACGCTGCCCGACGGCGCACGCGTGCAAGTGGTCGGCCCGCCCGCTACGCGCGGGCCGCTGGCGCTGGCGATCCGCAAGCATGTCTCGCCCGATCTCGCACTCGGCGATTATGTCGCGAGCGGCGCCTTTGACGAAACGCGGCATGGCGGGGAGGACACGGCGGAGATCGACCGCGCGCTGGCGATGATGCTCGATGCGGGCGATATCGCCGGGATGCTCGCCAGGGCCGTGAGGGCGCGCAAGAACATCCTGGTGTCGGGTGGCACCTCGACCGGCAAGACGACCTTCCTCAACGCGCTGATCCGCGAGATCCCGGCCGAGGAGCGGCTGATCCTGATCGAGGACACGCCCGAACTGCATCTGCGGCACGAGAATGCCGTCGGCCTGCTGGCGGCCCGCAGTGCGTTGGGCGAGGCGCGGGTCAGCGCCGACGATCTGCTCGGCGCCTCGCTGCGGATGCGGCCCGACCGGATCATCCTGGGCGAGCTGCGCGGGGAAGAAGCCTATGCCTTTCTCCGCGCGGTCAATACCGGGCATCCGGGATCGATGACGACGGTGCATGCCGACAGCGCCGAGCGAGCGGTCGACCAGATCGCGCTGCTGGTGTTGCAGACGGGCACGAGGCTCAACCGCGACGATGTGGTCCATTATGTGCGGAGCACGGTCGACGTGTTCGTCCAGCTCGCGCGAAGCGGCGGGCGCCGGCATGTGGCCGAGGTCGTGCTGCGGCGCTAACGGCCCGGAAAAAGTCCAACAGACGGCAGGCATTTTCCGCCGCTGCGCGGTGGATTTTTCGCTGTTGCGGTGGATTTTACGTGGGAAAATATCATTTATTTACAATGGAATGATCGCAGTTCTTGCTGTTATCGAATAACAGCCGAAATTGGGCGACGATCACGGTGAGAAGGATCCAGCGGGAATCGGCCGGGGCCGATCTCCTGTCATGGCCCACCCTGGCGCCGCTTTCGTAAGGTTGAATCGACAGCGCGGACCTTGGGCGTACTGTCGAGGCTGTCACACAGCGCGAGCGCATCGGGAATGGCGGCGCCCGAGGCCGTGTTGTCGTAGATCGTCCAGATCTCCGATGCATCGCCCGCGAGCGCCATGATCCGTTCGGCCTGGGCCGCGATCGCCGGCGGCTCATAGGCCGACCAATAGACTCGCGGCGCGCCGTGCAGCCGGAAATAGGCGAGGCCGGGCCAGCCGCCCGGTGTCGCCGCGGCGGGCACTTTCGCCGGATCGGCGGCGACCCGGGCGACGCGATGCGCGGCAAGCAACTGGTCCACATCGGGAGCGAACCAGCTTGGGTGGCGCGGCTCGACCACCAGCGCGGCGCCAAGCCGCGCATCGACCATCCTGAAGAAGGCGGCCGCCGCCGCCGCGTCAAACGCGAGGCTGGGTGGAAGCTGGGCCAGTAGCGGCCCGCGCTTGCCGCCAAGGCCGTCAGTCTCTTCAGCGAAGCGATCCAGCAGGTCCGCGCAGCCGACAAGGCGATGCTCGTGCGTGATCGCGCGGGGGAGCTTTACGGCGAAGCGGAAATCGGCCGGCACGCTCGCTGCCCAGCGCTCATAGGTCGAGCGGCGGTGCGGGCGATAGAAGCTGCTGTTGATCTCGGTCGCGCCGAAGCGCCGGGCATAGCGCGCGAGATGGGTGCCCTCGCCGGGGAAGCGATCGGCAAGGGCCGATCCGATCGACCACCCGGCGACGCCGATCCTGATGGTCATGCCTGCCTCCTTGTGCGGAAGGAAGCGTCCGAGCGGGCGTGGGGTTCCCGAAGGCCGGCGGCGCGGCGACTCCCGCTTGCGGCGCGGCCTCTTTCGCCGCATCGTCGCGCGATGCGTACCGTATCCGACAGCGTCTCCGTCCGCCTCTACCATCTCGCCGACGGCGACGATGGCGGCGGTGCCGCGACGCTGTTCTACGGGCCGCTCGGCGAGGCGCTGGCGATTGCGCATGCGCAGCCGGAAGAGGTGCAGGCGGGCCTGTTCATCGCGACTGAGAATGACGTCGTGGCGTTCCTGGAGCTCGAGGACGGCTGACGGGCGTTGCGGGGTGACCTGCAGGGCACGCGTAATGCCGAAGCGCCTCTTCCCCAATTTCTCCCAATTTTTCGACCCTATTCCCTCACAGATTAGCCCCGTGATGCTGACGCAGGAATCCCCGCGTTCGGATGCGGATGAGCTGCACGCGGGCCGTCTTCAGTTCGGCTGGCCGGAGCCGGCAATGCCGTGAAGCTCGAATGCCTTCAGCGCAGCTTTGGCGCGTTCGCGCACTTCGGGATCGGCTTCGGTCAAGCTGAGCTGCTTCAGCAGGGGCTGGAACTCGGGCCAAGCGGGGTAGGAGGCGGCCATAACCGCGCGGCGGCGGACGGCGGCGCTGGGTGAAGCGAACAGCTTCTGAAAAGCTTCGAAGACGGCTGGTTCGTATTGGACGGGTGCGAGGACGCCGAGCAGCGAGGCGGTGTGCAGGCGCTCGTTTTCGTCTTCGTCGCTTTCGACCCGATCGAGCGCATTGCATAGCGTAACCGCTGATGACGATTCGAGCGCACGGTCGGAGATCTGCTCAGCTTCCACACCGACCAGTGCTAGATAGCTGAGGTCGATAAGTGGGTCGTCGATAAAATGCAGCTGGGTCTCGCCGTTGCGGCTTGCCCAGATCACCTCCAACGGGTTGCGGTCGCCAGGCTCGACCTTGTCGAAGAAGACGAGGTCGCAATCGGCGGCGAAGCACGCGACCTGCCATTGCGATATGCTTGGATCGAGGCCCAATTTCAACATGTGCGGCTTCCTGTCATGCGGCTACTTCTTCTTCTTCACAATGAAGCTGTCCACTTCTGCTTTCACAACCGCCTTGATCTGTTCCAGCGGTGGATAATTTTTCGTATCGAGTTTGAGCATCGCCAATTGCACCATCGTTTCGATATCGCCCTTCGTGACGCCGGCCCTCATCGGCCCGTCGCCGCTGCTCGTCGCTGGCCCCGTAAAGGGCAAGCCGAGATCCATACGAACGCCGCGCAGAGCACCCACCGCGCCAACCGGAGAGTGGGAGAATCGTCCGCCCGTGCGGACTTCACCACTGGCCGTTTTGCGCTCTGGAAAATTGCCGCCATGAACCAACATCTGCTTGATACTGGCTTGTTCGGCCGCGATCAGCTCGAAATTCGCGGACATCGTAAATATCGCTACTGAATCGCGCGCGACTTCACCGCCGGCGAGAGTCTTGATTCCGCCGGCCCAGCCTGGGTCGCTTCTGAGCGGAGCAGGAACCTCGCCACCGCCGAGGAAGGTCTTCATTTCGCGGGCAGCAGTCTTTTCGTCGGGGAATTTTTCCTTGAGGACCCTCGCGACGTCCGGATAATCGCCGACTGGGACCTTGAGTTGCTCGCGTGTCGCCCCACTGGCGTTGAAATCTCCACCCTTCTCCCAACGGGGCCTCTGGATGCCGCCGCGAAGTTCGAGATCGCCTCCCTGCGATACGTTCACGACATGCTTTTTGCCCAAGCCGAGTTCCGCCTGCGACTCTCTCACCTGATGGGCGATTGCTGCGATTCCGCCTTCCGGAACGATGATCGGCGATTCGTGCGTGCCCACTCCCACGCGCGGCTCCGTCGGCTTGTGCTTGGCAAGTTCGGCATCGGTATATTCGCGGACGGTTTTCAGCAGATCCTGCTTCTCGTCCTCCGTGAGTTCGCCTGTCGCGGTTGGATTGATGGTAGCGCGGACGAACCACTTCTTGCCCTGCTTGTAGGCTACCAACGTGGTGAGACCGTAGCGGACCTTGATCGCCGCGAAGAGACCGTTGAGCAGCCCTTCGCTCAGCGGCCCGCCGCCTTTGCGGCCTTTCACCAGACCCTGGGCGGCCTTGATTGCGAGTTGCAGTCGCTGGGCCGGGTCGGCGGGCACGCCGGCCTGGGCGACCATCTTGCCGAGCTTCTTCGCCGTCTCGACGATCCAGGTGACGACCTTGTCGAGCGCCTTGTCGATCGGGGCGCGGATCTTGTTGACGAGGCCGATCACCGCGTCGCTGACCTTGCCGAGCCCGGCGATGCGGGCGAGGAAGCTGATCACCAGGGTGAGCAGCCCGGCCATGGTCTTTTCGACGCGGTTGGCGGCGGGGCCGATATTGCCGGCGGCGATCGTCGCGATCGAATCGATGAAGCTCGCCGCGACCGCCGCGATCTGCTTGATCCGCTCCACGAAGAACATCACCGTGTTGTAGATCGCGATGATCGCCTGGATCAGCGCGCCGGCCGGCGAGAGCATCGACAGCAGCTTGGTGACCGCAGCCTCGACCACCTTGGACTTCACGAAGTCCATCACTGCGTCGATCGCCATCTGCTTGAGGTTGCTGAGCGTCTCGACGATCTTCTGCCATGCCGCCGCCGGACCCTGGGTGACGAGCGTCTTGACGATGTCGAAGCCGGTCTCGAGCACCTTCACGGTGGTCTCGTTGGTCGCCTTGACCAGTTTCACCCGGATGTTCGCCCAGGTCAGCCCCATCACCGACAGGACGAACTTGACGATCTCCATCAGCGAGAAGCCCTGCGGGATATAGATTCCCGCGCCGCCGAGCGCGCCGGTCAGCCAGCCGATCAGCGAGGCCTTGAGATGAGTGAGGAAATTGCTGGCGAACTGGCGGAAGCCCTGCACGGCCGCGCGCACCAGCGTCCGCACGAAGCGCACCGGATCGCGCACGATCGTATTGAAGGCTCCGGCCGCCTTGGCGAGATAGGGCATCACGCCCGGCGCCACGACCTCGATGATGATCTTGAGCAGATCGAGTACCGTGCCCAGCGCCCATTTGCCGAAATCGGCGAGGAAGCCGCCAAAGGTCGCGGCGAGCTTGACGAAGGCCGAGGGCAGGACGACGAAGTCCATGATCTCGAGGCCCTTGAGCGCGGCCATGAAGCGGCCGGGGATGCTGCGGACGAGCGCCATCAGTCCGCCCAGCGCGCCCTGGAACCAGGCCCAGGCGCGGGAGATCGCGTTGGCCTTCTTGATGTTCTGCCAGAGCTCTTCCTGGCCGATCATCGTCATGAAGCCGCCGATGACGGTATCGGCCGTGCGCGGCACCGGCTCGCCGGTCACGGGATCGAAGCCGAGCACCGCCTTGAGCAGGGGATAGCCCGCCGTTCCCTCGGCCAGCGCGGCCAGCGGCTTGAGCACTGCCTCGCGGACGATGCGCATGATCTCCGAGAAGAGCGAGCGAACAAAGGCGATGATCCGCGTGATCGGATCGGTGAAGATCGCCTTGGCGCGGTTCCACACGCCGCCGAGATCGAAGATGTCGCGCCAGCTGAGCGAATCCATGAACGCCTTCAGCGCAGCCTTGATCGAGGCGCCCGTGATACCGAGCGACTTGAGCTGGCCCTCGACCCAGCTGCCGATGCGATCGAAGATGCCATAGGCATCGAGCACGCGGGTGATGATGTTGCCGCCGGGGAGGAACTCGACGATCGCGCGCAGGATATTGGCGGCGCTCGCCTCCACCGGGCTCATGTTGATCGGGTTGACCCCGAGCAGGATGGTGAACATCCGATAGCCGGGGATCGCGTTGGCGGCATCGGCGAAGAAGTCGAGCGCGTCGCTCAGGCCGAGCCGGCTCGCCTGGTGCGGGGTGCGCTCCGCCACGCGCGTTTCGCCCGGGTCGATCGCCTTGCGCTGGATCGCCTCGCCCTGCTGGATCGTGTGGGTGAGCTCGTGCGCGAGCAGTTCCAGGCCGCCCTTGCTGTTGGGATCATATTGGCCGTCATTGAAGAAGATGTGGCTGCCGAAGGTGAAGGCGCGGGCGCCCAACTGGGTGGCGAGGCTGCGTGCCTTGCCGTCGGTGTGGATGCGCACGCCGCCGAAATTCGCCCGGAAGCGCGGTTCGAGCGTGGCACGGGCCTTGGCCGGCAGCGGCATGCCGCCGGTTGCCGCCTTGCGGACCTGCGCCTCGACCGCCGGATCGGCGCCGGCGCCCTTTTTCTTTCCCCCCGCCGCCGCGGGCGCCGCTGCCCGGTGCAGCGCCGGCGCGGTGCGCTGCGTGGCGGCAGGGGCGGAATCGGGCGCCGCGACGACTGCCCTGGCGACCCGGTCGGCCTCCATTTCGGCAGCGTCGCCGGGCGAGGAGACACGCAGTGCGGGCTGGATCGTCCGCGGCGACAACAGCGTCGTGCGCCGGCCGTCGAGGGCCGCGCGCGCAACGGTGGCGCGCGGCGCCTGGGTTGCCCGCACGGTGGGGGCGGTGACGCTGCGCGCGGCTTCATCGGCTTTCGCCGTGCGCGCGCCCTCGGCCATGGCTCAGCCTACCGCCGCCAGCGGCGGCTTGAGCGGGCAGTAGTCGCCGGTCTTGCGGTATTCGCGCACTACCGACTGGCGCAATTCGGCATCGCTGATCGGGGCGCCGGTATCGAGCGCGAGCAGCCGCGCGTGGAGCGCCACGTTGCGCAACTGGCCGCCGCTGAGGGCGCAGCGGCACGCAATATCCTGCAGCAGGCCGGGGGACACGCGATGCTCGCCGAGCAGTTGCAGCAGGATATCGTGGCGGCGGATTTCGTCGGGCGGGTGGAAAGCGAGGACAGCGTCCATCCGGCGCGCAAAGGCCGGGTCGATGCGATCGGCGTCATTGCTGGTGACCAGCAGGATTCCGTCGAAGGATTCGATCCGCTGCAGCAGGAAATTGGTCTCGAGATTCGCGTAGCGATCGTTGGAGCTCGACACGTCGGTACGCCGGGCCATCAGCGCGTCGCCCTCGTCGAGCAGCAGCACGATGTTCAGCGATTCCGCGGCGGAGAGCGCCCGCTCCAGGCTCTTCTCGGTCTCGCCGATGAACTTGCTGACCGTCGCGGAGAGATCGATCCGGTACAGGTCCTTGCCGAGCGCAGCGGCGATATGGCGCGCGGCGAGGGTCTTGCCGGTGCCGCTCGGCCCGGCGAACAAGGCGCGCACGCCGCGGCCGCCGCCCGGCTCCCCGAGTTGCTCGCGGTGGCGGCAACGCAGCAGCAGAGCCTCGAACTCGGCCCGATCGGGGGCTTCGAGGTGCAGCGCCTCGGGCGCCGCGACCAGGTCGATTGGGGTCGCCAGCGCGTCGAGCCCGGCATCGCGCAGGTCGCGCAGCGCTCGGACGACGTCGGCCTGCTCCGGCACCGCGCGATCCGCGAGTGCCGCCCGGCTGGCGGCACCGGCGGCGGCGCGGCGGATATTGCCCGAGGTGAGCGACAGGTCGGCCAGCGGGGAGGCGAGCGCCTCGAACCCGATGCTGTGCCAATGCGCCGCGCGCACCGCCGTATCGGGAAGGGCGAGGGGGATGCCGATCGTCGGCATGCCGCCGGGCGCGCGGATACCGCCCATCATGCCGGCTACTACGCCGATGGGGCCAGCGAACAGCGGGTGTTGCGGCAGGTCGACCGTCTCGGCCGGGCCCGGCTCGACCTCGACGAGCAGCAGTGCGTTGCCGGCATGTGCCAGTGCGCCGGCGGTGCGCCACCGCGCCGGATCGGCGAGCACGGCCGGCGCCACCGCGAGCACGTTCAGCCCGGCACGGCGCGCCGCGGCGCGGAGCAAGGTCTTGCGGCCATTGCTGCGCGGTCCGCGAACGAGCAGCAGCACTGCCTGGCTGGCGGCCAGCATCGCCGCGAGCGCGACGGGATCGCCATCCCCGATCCAGTCGCCGGCCTCGGGCAGGGTCGCGCGGGGCTCGAAGAGCGTGCCGTCGAGCCGCGGCGTCGCGCCCGAGAGCAGATCGTGCACGGGATGGGCGAGGCGGAGTTGCCAGTCGATCCGCGCCGCCTCCATATTCGCGGCGGTGACGAGCCCGGCGGCGATCATCTCGAGCAGCAGGTCGCGGATCGGGCTGCCGTCGCGCAGGGGAACCGCCTCGCGCCAGAGCGCAGTCAGCCCGCCCAGCGTGGGGAAGCCGCCATCGGGCTCGATCAGCGCAGCGAAGCGCGGATCCTCCTCGACCAGCGCGATGGTGGCGATGATCTGGCGGTGGAGCCCGGGAAAGCCGGCCGCGGCAAGGCGGACGAGCGGCAGGTCGTGCCGGTCGCCGGCCCAGTGATCGACCGCGGCCGACCAGGCGGCGGCGTCGGGCGGCTCGGGCGCGCCCCACAGCATGGCGCATTCGGCGCGATAGTCGTCGATGAAGCCGGGCCGGTCGGCAGGGTCGCAGAATTCGGCCAGGCGCAGGACCGTGCCGAACAGCGTCAGGCGGAAATGGCTGGCCGCACCGGGGGGCAGCGCTGCGAAGGGAGCCGGGCGGCTCATGCGAAGACGAAGGCGAACGCGCGCCCCTCTGCCGGCGACCAGCCCGGATTGCGATCGAGCCCGGCGATGCGCAACTCGATCGGGTGGTGATCGAGCGCGAAGACCGCCTTCAGGTCGAGGTCGCACACCTGGATCCGGGCGGGCCGCGCGAGCAGCGACAGCCCGCCGCCGCAGAGCAGGCGCAGGCGCGCGTCGAGATAGAGCGCGAGGCAGGCGGCCCAGCGGTCCGTGGGGTTCCGCGGCAGACGCCGGGCCGCCGGGGTGCGCTGCACCACGGGATGGCGGAAGCCGGAAACGACGCGCGGCCGGCGTTGGACCAGCGGCCGCTTCGCATCGACGAGCGGGAAGCCGGCGGCATGCCAGATCGTCTCACGGCCATGGCGCTGCGCGAGGCGCGGGGCGACGGGCGACTCGAAGCCGATCAGCCAGCCGGGTTCCGCGCGCCAGGCGTCGGGCAGGGAGCCGGGCGCGGCATGCCCGGCGATCCAGGCGGCGAGTGGATCCCGGCGATAGCGCGCGCCGAACCAGTAGCGACCGATCCGGTCGGCCAGCCACAAGGGCGAAGGCTCGAGCCGGGCACGCCGCGGCGCGGTGAAATCGGGATAGAGGTCGAGCGCGACAAAGGCGTTGATCAGGAACAGCAGGCCGCCAAAACCGGTGTCGAAACTGGCATCGGGTGCGAAAAGCGCGGCGGGCCGCACTGGGCGCCCGGTCGGTGCCTTGAGAGCATCTGAAAGGGCAATGTCGTGCCCGCCGGCAGGCTCCACCGCGTCGGCGACGCCCTTGCCGACCATTGCCCGCCTGACCTCCGGCCGCGTCACCGGCCGGTCCGGATGTCCGGCTGCGTTGCGGCGCGGGGCGGGCGTCGCCGGGGCCGGAGACGGCCGGTGCGAGATCGGGGGCGGCTCCGGGGTAGCAGCGGGGATGGCGCGCGTCGCGGGTTCGCGTCGCGGCCGATCCGGGCCGGGCGGTTCCAGGATATCCATGCCCGGTGCCGTGTGTTGCTGCGTCGCGAGCGCCGTGATCGCCGTGATGATCGCTGCCCTTTGCCACGGCGGTCGCGACGGCGCCTGTGCAAGGTCGCTCGCGACGAGGAGCAGGATCCGCCCGGGTGGGGCGAGAAGCGCCCAGCGATTCCCGCACGCTTCGAGATCGCCGATCAGGGTGCGGACAACGGCATATGACGCTTCGGGCAGCGCACCGGCGGGGGGCGGGGCGTAGGGTGCGCGGCCGGGCGATCCGGACGCGAGATCGAGGCGAAGCGCGAACCGCTCCTCCAGCGTGCGACTCACCAGCGCGAAATCGTCGCGATCGAAATGCGCGATCCAGCGCGCGGCGCCGCCGGCTTCGGCGAGGCGCGCGAGCGTCGCGACGAAGCCGGCGGCATCGCGCAGGAGCGTGGCGCGCTGCCACGGCCCGAGCGAGCGCTCGCCGGTGGCGGCGCGGAACGCCTCGCGCGCTGCCGGCGAGCCGTCGCCGAGCCATAAATGCACCAGCCAGGCGCGATAGCGGCTGCGCGAGAGGAAGCGATAGGCGCGCCCGCGCTGGAAGCCTTCCTCCGGGCCACTGGCCGCACCCGCGAGCTCCGCGCGCAGGGCATCGAGGATCAGGTCCGGGACGCCGCCGCCTGCCCGGCCCGCACGGGCCGGCACGCGGAGTCGCAGCCGGGGCAGATAGAAGATCTCGTCTTCGGCGAGGCCAAGCCGTTCGAGCGGGACGCGCGTGAGCCAATGCTCCACGTCGGCGCGCGACGCGGCGGCGTGAACCACGCGCGCGCGCCTGACGTTGAGGGATGCCTCCATCGCGCGCGATCCTCAGCTGCGCATGCCGAGCAGCCGGAACAGCAGCGCGAGGCACCCCTTGGGCAGGTCACCGGCATCGCCGCCTGGCGTCCCGGTGCCATCGCCGCCGATCGAGCCGGGTTTCGGCCACGGCGCCTTGGGCAACGTGGAACGGTCGCCGGCCGGCCCCTCGCGGTCGGCAGACAGGGTGATGCCGATCCGCGTCCGGCCCTTGTGCGGCACCTTCAACCCATAGGCGCCGGGCGCATATTGCACGAGGCCGGGCCCTTCCAGGGCGAACCCGAACTTGTCCTGCAACCCTTCATGCCGGGCGGCAACGCCGAACTGCCCGGGCGTATGGTCCAGATTCTCGTAGACCCGGCCCCTGATCTTCACGAACATGCCGGTGCGGCGATAGCCCTGTGCCATCCACAGATAGACGACCGTGTTCTTCCAGCGACTGCCCCCGGTGCTCGCCATCGAAACCACGTTGGGCTCCTCGCGCGGGCCGGACTGGCCGAGCACGTTTTCGAGCAGCGCACCGGTCTCGTCGGGGACTTCCTTGCCGGTGATGAGTTCGGCGACGTTGAGCTGGCGGCAGAAGGTCTCGATCACGAAATCATGCTCGCCCGACCCGTCGGCGGGATCGGGATAGCCCTCGCCGCTGACCTCCGCCTCGCGCTTGACCTCTGACAGGTCAGCGAAATCCATGTTCCGCCGGACCGCCGCCTGGGTGAAGTTGACCGTCGTCGCCGAGGCGAGCTGCACCCAGATGCATTGATGGCTGTGCGCCTGATAATCGGCGGGGACGTTCGCGCGCAGCCAGGGCGATTTGAGCTCGCCCTGGGTCGGCATGGTCGGCTGCGGCGCGGCGGCGAGGTTGACCGGCGGATCGAGCGGTGGCGGCGTCAGGCCGATGCGGCGCGGGGTGGGGTTGGGCGTCACCCCCAGCGCGAGATCCCAGGCGGGGAAGGTCGGCGCCGGCAGTCCCCAATTGGCGAAGCGGAACTCGGCGGTCAGATCATTGGCGGCGGCAGCGCCGGTGTTCTCGACGAGCGCCACCAGTTCGTTGTCGGTGGCGCCCGCCGGCCCCTCGATCGTGCTGGTGAGCGATGTCGTCATTGATCCGAGCGGGCGCCGCCCGACCCCCATCCAGCCGTTCTTGAAGCGCACGCCGAGCCCGAGATTGCTGCCGGCCGGCGTCTGGACGGCGGGGATCAGCCCATGGCCCCATTGCGGCACGATGAAATTGACGCCTGGTTCCTCGGCGAGATCGGTCGCCGTGGTCGGGAATGCCGACTGGACCACCATGTCGCCGGGCTGGAAGACGCGGACGACGTTGAAATAGAGTCCGAAATCGTCGTTGAGCGTGATCCAGTCGGCGGCGCCGGTGCGCGGCATGCTGACCTCGACGCTCCAGGCGCATTCGTCGGGGGACCCGTCGGGACGGTTCGGGGTCCAGGAGCGTGCCTTGACCTCGACGCTGGCCGGCGCTGAAATCTGGCTCCAGGCGCCGCCCATATCCTGGTAGAAATCGAGATTGGCGGGGAGCGGCACGACGTTGCGCTTGATATGATAGGGGCCGTCCCCCGGACCGGGTTCCGCGCCGACGCCAGCGAGGTTCGGATAGATCACGATCAGGCGGGCGGGGCTCGCACTGGCGAAATGGCTGCGCAGCGCGATCACGATGAAATCGGACTCGTCGAAGCTGGTGTCGAAGCGGCACAGGAAGCCCATCACGATCCGGTCGGGAAGCGGCTGGCGCACGCCCTGGAAGATCACCCGCGCGAGCGAGCCGCCCTCGAAGGTCAGGCGCGATCCGTTGACATAGCCGCTCTCATTGGGGTCGGCGGCAAGGAAGGGCAGGAAATCATAGTCGACGAGGCCGTTGATCACGGGGTTGCCGGTGACGCCATCCGCGTCGCCGAAGCACAAGGTATCGGTGGTCGCCATGTCGGGTTCCTTTTCAATCGACGATCTTGAGGGGAATGAGCCGGAAAGCCTTGTAGGAGGTCAGGCCGCCGCTCGTTTTGGTCTGGGTGCAGGTGACCCTGAGGCGCGCCGTCGCGCCCGTCACCGAGCCCGCACCCGCGGGCGCACTCAGCGGCAGATCGAAGGCGCGGTCTTCGCCGGCCGGGATGGCCGTCGAGGTGGTGGGAACGGGCACGCCGACGACGAGCCCGTTGGCAGGCGCGACGATTTCCGCGCTGTACTGGAAGTCGACGGCGGCACCGGACTGGCGCTTGTCGGCGGCATTGAACTTGAGCTTGCCGTTCTGCCCCTTCTTCACGAGCACGCCGCTTGCGTCGACGCCGTCGATCGTGACCGTGCCGGTCTGCATGCCGCCGCCGCCGAGCCCGGGAAT
>CAISGR010000054.1 GCA_903884945.1 uncultured bacterium | reverse complement strand
CGAGATCAATAGGAACTGGCGCGTCGCATTGAGTCATGGCTCAGGCGTCCACGGGGGTGGGGGAGAGGTCGAGCAGGGGCAGGAAGACCTCTGGCTCCTGGGCGCCGGAGAGCGCGTAGCGACTGTCGACGATGAAGCAGGGCACGCCCTTGATGCCGAGGTTGCGTACGCGCTGGTGATCCTTGAGCACCGCGAGCCGGCCGTCGTCGCCGGCGAGAAATGCCAGCGCATCCTGCCGATCGATCCCAACCTCCGATGCGAGTTCGGCAAGCACGGCGTGACGGGCGAGGTCGCGGCCGAAGCCGAAATAGCCCCGATACACCGCGGTGACGAGCCGCAGTTGCAGCGTCTCGTCAACGAGTTGGTGCCGCCCGACCCATTGCACCAGTCGATGCGCATCAATGCTGTTCGGCATCACGTCGATGCGCGCGTAATCGAACAGACCTTCATCGGGGGCGGCGGCCCTCAGGAGGTTGGCGATGACCCGGTTGGGGTCGCCACCCGATGCCGCGCTCAGGTACAGCGGCAGCGGAATTCCTTCAGGCGGAGCGTCGGGATTGAGCAGGAAAGGCCGCCAGAGGATCCGCGGCCGGCGGCCGGGGCGCAAAGCCAGGGCTCGCTGCAGCCGAATCAGCCCGAGATAGCACCAGGGGCAGACGAGATCGGCGACGATTTCGATCACCATGGCTGAAATCCAAACCGCGGCATGGTCTCGGGCCTATTTGTCTTTCCAGTACCGCTTGACCTCCAGGAATGCGGTCCAGGATTGCTCGAATTGGGCACGGGCGGTTGCCGCCTGCGCCGCGGTCCAGCCGTTGAACAGGCCGATCGCGTGCATATCCGGGTTCTGGCCGCTTCCGCATAGCCGCAACACCAGACCGCGCGAGGTCGCGGCGTCGTTGATGGTGCCCAGGATATCCTGGAGCTGGGCAAGGGCTGCGACGTAACGCTTGGCCGCCTTGCCTGGGAACAAGCGGGCGAAGAATTCCGAGGTGTAGCGCAGTTTCTTGGCTTCGATCCGCAGGGCGTGGAGCTCCTCGGGTCGCGGATCCTTGAGGCCATGTGCCGATTTGAGGAATTTGCGATGGCGCTTGCCGAGCAGGTCTTGAGCCAGGGCGACGAGCGGCTGATCCAGCCAGAATTGCGCATCCGCGCTCGGTGGTTCGGGCCAAATCCCGGCGTCGAACCAAGCGGCGAGGCGCAGCGAGAGATCCATGAAGGCTGCGCTCACCCGCCGATCGGCGGCCCGCTCTCCGGAGACAGCGGCGAACGCCGCGGCGGCAGCCTGTTCGCGGAGCACCACGCCGGTGAGGCGAAGGCTCGCGAGCGTTCGCTCCTCGGGAAGCCATTCCTCCATCGGCGTCAGCGTGTCGGCAAGAAAGACGTCCCATTCGCGCGCGTCGCCCAGACGGGAGGCGACGGCATTCAATTCCTGGCCGAGAGCTCGTCGCGTCAGGGTGGGCAGAACCGGGGCAAAAACCGAGAGGATGGACCGGAGGCGGCGGATCGCCACCCGCGCCTGGTGGATGCGCTCGGGCTTTTGCGAGCGGACCAATGCGTCGACCTCGATGCGCAGCGCGGTCGTCGCGGCCTGTCCGAT
>CAISGR010000053.1 GCA_903884945.1 uncultured bacterium | reverse complement strand
CTGTTCTTCATCGGCAACAGGGAAGACCCGCTCGAGCAGCATCTCTATTCAGTCGATATCGCGCATCCCAATGTCATCACCCGGCTGACCGAACCGGGCTGGTGGAACAGCGCCAGCATCGATGCCGCCGCCAGCCGGATCATCGTCACGCGCTCCAATCCGAGCCAGCCGGCGCAGACCTATCTTGCCGACATCAGCGGCAAGCGCATCGCCTGGGTGAACGAGAATGCGCTGGTGCCAGGCCACCCCTATTACCCCTATGCCGCCCACCATCAGGCGACGACCTATGGCAGCTTCAAGGCAGCGGACGGATCGACGCTCTTCTATGAGATGATCACGCCACCGCTCGAGCAGGGGAAGAAATATCCCGTATTCTTCGAGCATTATGGCGGCCCGGGCGCCGGCCAGCAGGTCAACCGCGGCTGGATCAATCCGATGGCGCAATATGTGGTGTCGCGCGGCTATATCTATTTCCGGGTCGATAATCGCGGCTCGCAGAACCGCGGCAAGGCGTTCGAGGACCAGATCTACCGCGCGATGGGGACGGTCGAGGTGGAAGACCAGCTCGCCGGCGCCAGGTTCATCAAGGCGCAGCCCTTCGTCGATCCTGCGAAGGTCGCGATCTATGGCTGGTCCTATGGCGGCTATATGACGCTGAAGATGCTCGAGGCGAACCCGGGCGTCTATGCGGCCGGCATCGCCGGCGCGCCGGTGACCAAATGGGCGTTGTACGACACCCATTATACCGAGCGTTACATGGGCGACCCGAGAAAGGAGGCGAAGGCTTATGCTGCGTCCGACGCGATCGAGGATGCGGCGAAGATCAAGGACCCGCTGCTGCTGATTCACGGCATGGCGGACGACAATGTCGTGCTCGACAACTCGACGGCGTTCGCCGCGAAGATGCAGGCCGAGAATGTGCCGTTCGAGATGATGTTCTACCCGGGCAAGACGCACAGCGCCGGGCGCGAAATCCATGTCTGGACGACGATCTTCGATTTCCTCGACGCCAAGCTCGGAAAATAGGGCGACTGCTGGCCCGGGCCGGATCATTGCGGGCTCCGGCCCGGGCCAGTGTCAAAACGACAGCCGCACTTTGCCGATGCGCGGGGAGGGCTTTGGCATCCGCGATTTGCTGTCGTGACCGACGCCGAAAGGCGGGATGGACCTTTGACGCCGTTTGATATTTGTTACCTCATACCCGATTCTTGCAAGGGGAGTCGGAACCATTCCGGCACGATTTGCAAACAATTTACAACATGGGCGCGATATCTATTGGTGCGGCGAGGATATTGTTTCCTCAATATTTTGTGACCGGGCCAGAATTGACGACGTCGCCAAGCCGCGGCTGGCGCCGGGGTGCGGCGATCGCGAGGCGGCAGCGGGCGGGATGCAAAAACGCGCTTCCATTCGTGGCCGCCGCGCCTAAATGCGGGTGCCGCCGACAGGGGCGCAGTTTTGGGAAAGACGAAAATGGGTTATCGGATCGTGGTCGCGGGCGCGACGGGCAATGTCGGGCGCGAGATGCTCAACATCCTTGCAGAGCGCGAGTTTCCCGCGGACGAGATCGCGGTTGTCGCATCGTCCCGCTCGACCGGGGACATGGTCGACTATGGCGAGACCGGCAAGCAGTTCAAGGTCCAGAATATCGAGCATTTCGATCCCACGGGGTGGGACATGGCGCTGTTCGCGATCGGATCGGAAGCGACCAAGATCCACGCACCGCGCTTTGCCGCGGCGGGCTGCACGGTGATCGACAATTCGTCGCTCTACCGGATGGATCCGGACGTGCCGCTGATCGTGCCGGAGGTGAATCCCGAAGCGATCGACGGTTATACCCGGCGCAACATCATCGCCAATCCGAACTGCTCGACGGCGCAGATGGTCGTCGCGCTGAAGCCGCTGCACGATGCGGCGACGATCAAGCGCGTGATCGTCGCGACCTATCAGTCGGTATCCGGCGCGGGCAAGGCGGGCATGGACGAGCTGTTCGAGCAGAGCCGCAACATCTTCGTCGGCGACAGCGCCGAGGCGAAGAAGTTCACCAAGCAGATCGCCTTCAACGTCATCCCGCACATCGACAGCTTCCTCGAGGACGGCTCGACCAAGGAAGAGTGGAAGATGGTGGTCGAGACCAAGAAGATCCTCGATCCCAAGATCAAGGTCACCGCGACCTGCGTGCGCGTGCCGGTGTTCGTCGGCCATAGCGAGGCGATCAACATCGAGTTCGAGAACGAGATCACCGCCGCCCAGGCGCAGCGCATCCTGCGCGAGGCTCCCGGCATCATGCTCGTCGACAAGCGCGAGGACGGCGGATACGTCACGCCGGTCGAGTGTGTCGGCGACTATGCCACCTTCGTCAGCCGCGTCCGCGAGGACTCGACCGTCGACAACGGCCTGTCGCTGTGGTGCGTGTCGGACAATCTGCGGAAAGGTGCCGCGCTCAACGCGGTGCAGATCGCCGAACTGCTCGGCCGTCGCCACCTGCAAAAGGGGCCTGACCCTGCTGGCCGCCTGGCGCGCGCTCCCCGCGCGCCAGCGCGCCATGCTGGCGCTGCTGGCGGTGGCGGTCGTGCTGGCCAACATCGCGCAGCCCTATCCGGATGTCGCGCCGCTGCAGCACATCCCGACGGTCGCGCTGCTGCTCGCCGCGCCGTTCCTGCTGCGCCGCTGGCCGCTGTCGGACGGCGCGATCGCGGCGGCGGTCGGCTTCTTCCTGCTGCACACGCTCGCCGGCCGCTATACCTATTCCAACGTGCCTTATGACGCGTGGAGCAAGGCGGTGACCG
>CAISGR010000052.1 GCA_903884945.1 uncultured bacterium | reverse complement strand
CGGGCGAACCCTGCCCGCTTCCCCAACCGTGCGTCGAGCGTGAAGGCCACCAGCTTCACGCCCGACCGCGCCGCCCATGCCGCTGCGATCGCGTCGCATCCTTTGTTCTGGGCGGTCGTCGCCAGCACCATCGTCGGGATCCGGGCGTGGATCGCGTCGAGCCGATCCCACAGGAGCTGATGGTCCTCCCACTGCTGCCCGCCCGAGAAGATGACCACCGGCCCCTGCGGCGCGTGCTCCTCGATGCGGCGCTGGCGGCGTGCGGCGAGAAAGTCGGTGGCGGCGATGACCGAGGCGGTCCGCTTTCCCGACACCAACGTCGCGCGCGGTGCCGACCATGGCCGGCCGGTTTCGGCATGATACATCTGCGCCGCGTGATCGCGCATGCACGCGACCGCGTCCCGGGCTTCGTCCAGCGACTGACAGAGCGTCTGCGCTTCCTCCAGTTCGGTCGTCGCGACCTCACTGCCGTCGGCGGAGCGGATCAGCCCGTTGACCTGCTGCGCCGCCCGATCGGCTTCCCCGTCGAGCTGGTCAGCGACCTTGTGGAAGCTGTGCACGATGCCCCAGGCGAGGCGGTCGGCGATGCTCTCCAACCGGGTGTCGCGCAGGACGTCGAACAACGTCGTGATAAGGAGTTCGGTCGCGCGCTCGGCCTCCAGCGGATCGGGCATGCCGGCATCAATGCTGTCCTCGGCGCGGTCGATCCGGAACTCGCCCACCGTCTCGGTGAAGGCGACGGCGAAGCGGTCGCTGGGCTCGGCCGTCTCCTCGGCATAGTGCGCGGCGATGTCGGCGAAGCGGGAAATGGAACGGGGTGAATGCGTCATGATGGCCTCCTGAAATTTAAAGAGGCATTTTTCCCGGCACGGGCTCTGAGCGACGGGGTCAAGGATCGCGAAGCGACCGCGTAGCGGCGATGGGGGTCACGATTTTCTTTGGCGGCCACCGACGTCGACGCTGAGGCGCTGTGTTCGATCCGCAAAAGAAAATGGTGGGGCCCCGTCGTCCTTGAGGCCGGCGCTGTCCCCGTGCCATGCTTGGACTTCTTGATAGATAGAGAGAGGCTGTGATTCGGGGGGCTCGATGCCCCCCGAATCGCATCGGCCGGTGCGGACCCTTTGTCCGCACCGGCCGTCCCGCACGTCTGAGGATTGTGAGACGCTAGCCGCGCGTAACACCCTTCCACGGCGGTCAAGGAGAAGGGCCAAGCCTGTTTGTCACTCGCCGCCCTTGCATAAAAATAGGCCGGCACGCGGGAATGCGTCCGGCCTCACAGGAACTTCAGATCGTCAGGGGTTCAGCCAATCGAACCCTTCATGGTGCCCGCAATGATCGCAGGCGACCGTGCGGTAGATATTGAGCGAGCCTTCCGCGCGCTCGACTTGGCCGTGCTCGGCTGGTTCGCCACAACGTGGACACGGCGCTCCCCATCGCTCGTCGGCAAGCTCCACGCCGCCGGGCTCGATGCAACCTCCATAGCCGATCATGGCTGCTCCGATCTATCGGTGTCGGGAGGTAGATAGGCCTCATACGGGTCTCCATCGTGAAGATGGCCGAACGGCGTCATCACATAAGCACCGTCGTCCCGTCCCACGGCGCAGATAACGTAGCGCGGGACGCCGGTGACCGCGTCGGTGCACTCCATCAGGGCGAGATTACCGTCCTCGGCCGCGCGGCGCAGGGTTGCGAAATTGCGCCGGTACACATCTGGTATGGCCATGTCGGCCTCCTGTGAAACGGTGGGGAAGGAGGCGGGAGCGAAGCCCCCGCCCCCGATGCTCAGGCCCGCATCCGGCGTAACGCGGTATCGGCGATCTGATCGGCCTTGCGGAAGGCATGGATGGGCACGCCCGCCTGTTTCAGAGTCTGATAGAGGTTCGCCTGCAGCCCCGAGCCTTCGCAGAGCACCGCCTCGACGGGCTTCAGTTCGGCGAGCTTGCGGTTTCGGGTGAAGGCGGTTTTCCGACCCGAACCGTAGAGGCCAAACGCCACCAGCGGCACGCTATTGCGGGCCGCCCAGGCCGCCGCGATCGCGTCGGCGCCTTTGCGCTGTCCGGTGGTCACAAGCGACATGTGCGGTACGCGCTGATGGACCTCGTCGAGCCGCGCCCACAGGGTTTCCCAATCGTGCCACTGGGCGGGTCCGGAAAAGACGACGATCGGTCCCTTCGGACTGTGCTTCTCGCGGGCGGCAAGTTCGCGGGCACGCAGGAAATCCTGCGCCGCGATCTGGCTCGCTGACGATGCGGAGGATGCCCGGCTTCCCCGCGCCGGCGACCACGGCCAGCCCGACTGCGCACGGTACATCTCGGCCGCATAGTCGCGCATGCACTCGATCGCCTCGCGGTGCTCGGCGGTCGACTGGCAGAGGAGCTGCTTCTCCTCCAGCTCGTTATTATAGACCTCGCTCATGTCGGGATGTCGCACCAGGTCGCCGATTTCGGCGGCGAGGCTGTCTTCGCGGCGTTCCAGCTTCCCGGCGACGAAATGGAAGCTGTTGACGAAGCCCCAGGCGATCTCGGCGGACAGCGGCTCAAGCCGCGTGCCCGCGAAGAGATCAAAGATGGTGGCGATGATCGCCCCGCATTCGGCCTGAACGGCGAAGGGCTCGGGCATGTCATGCTCGCCGGGTTCATCGCCAAGCTCGACGATGCTGAGCGGCATGGGATCGCCGAACGCCGCCTGAAATTCCGGGGTGGCGATCATTTCGGCATAAAGCGTGGGCAGGTCGGCCAGGCGGCTGATGCTGTTTGAGGATGCGGTTCGAGCCATGATGGCGAACTCCTTGTCGAAAGGGGAAACAAAAAAAGGGCCGGAGGCGCTCGACGCACCCCCGGCCCTCGTTCACTTGGCGGTCAGAACGGGATGTCCTCGTCCACGTCCGCGTCCGTCCGGTCGCCGTTCAGGCTGCCGTCGGCGCCGGCGGTGCTGTCACCGAAGCCGTCCTGGGTCCGTGGCGCATAGTCGCGCTGGCTGGTGCCGAACCCACCGCTGCCGAAGCCGCCGCCGAACCCGCCGCCGAGATTTTCGCGACGCCAGGCGACGGTGAATCCACCCGCCTCGTTCGGGAACAGGGCGACCGGAAGCGGCTCGGGCAGGCTCGGATCGTCGATCTGGCCCGCGAGGAAGACCTCGCCGGTCTTCTTCGACACGGCTTCCCAGAGCGCCCCGATCTGCACCCAGCGCCGCGCGATGTTCAGCGCCACGATCTCGTAGATCGGCGCCTTCTCGCTCTGGCTCTGCACCGGGCGAAGCCCGATCCTCGGCAGGTCGATGGTGCGCGTGAAGACCGAACCCATCAGGCGGCCGTTCTCCTTCTTGAATTCACCAATGTTCATCGCCTCAACTCCTTCGAATGTCGCTCTCGAGACCATCTCGGCGACACTCCTCCAGATCCCCCTTTCCTCTGATCCCCGGCCTCCCCGCCCGCGCTGCCGCCCAAGAACAGCGCCGCGCCGCCACCAACTCCTCCCTCCCCCGCCCCGCCGCGCGCCCAACCGCCGACGCGCGCTCGTTCGCCCGCGCCCGTCGACAACTAGGCAAGGCTTCCGGGGCAAGTTTGGCGTGTGGGTTAGGGGGGCGCGAACGGGAAAGGCCGGCGGGGCACCGACGCGGCGGTGGATTCGAGGAAAGTGTGGGGCGATCGGCATCAGTCGCTGCGGCGCATGGCGCCGTTCGGGTATCCGGAGCTACACGGGCAGAAATGCCGTTGGCTAGGCGTGGCCTGCGGGATGCGCGGTGCCGATCGGTTTGACGATGACTGGGTGGTGTCGGCCGAGCGTAGTGAGAAGCCGGTCTTCGGTCTGATCGAGGGCGTCGATGCTCTCGAACATCTCGGTGGTGTAGCAACCGCGGGCAAAGGAATCGCTCGTTGGCGGCACCATTACAGTAAAGTTGGCGGGCCAATGGCAGAGAAGCAGGAGCGGCCAGCCCGGAGCCGGCGCGGCGTAGCGACAGAAGACAATGTCACCACCATTCAGCGCCGAAGGGCGTCGGTCGAATAAGTCTGGGACGACGGGGAAGTCCCGCTCGGCGGCGAGAAAGGTCTCGATCTCGTCGAGTTCGAAGCGGGTTTCGATGATGATGGGATAGTAGCGGCCGAGCGGTAGGCTGGGGGCCGCGTACCGCGGTGGTATATCAATCACCAGGATATCCGGCATGGTCGGAATCGGCCGACGATACAGTATTCGGCGAACGGCGAGGTCGTGGATCAGGCGCATCGTCACGGTAGAATGACGGCGTGGCTAGACACCGGTCAAGGTGAAGCTGCGCGGCCCGGGCGGGGCGAGAAACGGCTGTTATGCCGCGAGTCGGTCGACACCCTCATTGAACCGGTCGAGCCACTCACGCATCCGTGGGCGACGCTCGATCGGGCTACCGAGCGGTTGCTTGCGCGGTGTTGCCTGACCCTCGGTCCAGTTTGAATTCAGCGAGGGACTGGCGGATGATCTGCGCCCCGCCGGTTATGCCAAGGCCTGCGATGATCGCGGCGACCGCGAGATCCGGCCAGGCCGTACCCGTGCCGATGACGCCGGCGGCCGCGAGCAGCACCGCGAGATTGCCGATCGCGTCGTTGCGCGAGCAGATCCAGACCGAGCGCATGTTCGCATCGCCGCTCCGGTAACGATAGAGCATGAGCGCGACGCCGCCATTGGCAATCAGGGCGATCATGCCGACGATTCCCATCGTCCCGGCCTGCGGCACGCCCCGGCCCATAGCGGCAAGAATCGTCGTGACCAGGACATAGAGGCCGAAGGCGAGGATCGTGCCGCCCTTGAGCAAAGCAGCACGCGACCGCCAGCGCAGCGCCATGCCCGCGACGCCGAGGCTGATCGCATAGTTTGCGGCATCCCCGAGAAAATCGAGCGCATCCGCCTGGAGCGACCGCGATCCCGAGGCGATGCCCGCGCCGATCTCACCGGCGAACATCACGACATTGACGGCCAGCGCGATCCACAGAACGCGCCGCCAGCGTGTGTCTTCGATGCGCTGGGTTTCAGCACAGCATGATCCGCAACCGGCCATGTCGCCTCGCTTCCCTTGAGTCGAGGCGCTATATGCACCCTGTAGCAACTACAGGGTCAAGCGATGAAGATCGGTGAAATGGCGTCAGCGACCGCGACCAACATCGAGACGGTGCGCTATTATGAGAAGATCGGGTTGCTGCCCGCCCCTGCACGGAACGCCGCCAACTGCCGCAGCTATGGCAAGAAGCATCTGGCGCGGCTCTCCTTCATTCGGCGCGCCCGCGATCTCGGAGATGGCCCTCGAACTCGAGGGATCGATCCGGAAGGTGATGGCCGGCGAGAGGGCGGATCCCGCGGCGATCTCGGTGGGACTCGCTGCGCTCGCGGCGGCGGTCGAGGCGATG
>CAISGR010000051.1 GCA_903884945.1 uncultured bacterium | reverse complement strand
GGCGGCGACGAATTCGCCATTATCCTTCCGGGCGTCAGGCATCCGGAAGGTGGGGCGTTCCTGGCCGAGCGGATCGTGAAGGCAATTTCAGAGCCGTTCTACATCGCCGGGCAACACGTAATGATCGGCGTCAGCATCGGCATCGCCAGCTATCCCCAAGACGCGAGCGATGAGGAAACGCTTCTCAGCTTCGCCGACATGGCCCTCTACCGTGCCAAGGAAGCGGGCCGCGGCACTTATCGCTTCTATGAACCGGGCATGGATCAGAAGCTGCTGGAACGCCGTGAGATGGAGCGCGACTTGCGCTTCGCGATCGCCAATGACGGCCTCAAGGTATTCTACCAGCCGCTCTTCAACTGCGAGGGTCAACTCGCCATCCGCGGCTTCGAAGCCCTGTTGCGTTGGTCCCATCCGACCCGCGGTGACATCTCTCCCGTCACGTTCATCCCGCTTGCGGAGGAGACAGGCCTCATCAATTCGCTCGGCAAGCTGGTGCTGGAAAAGGCTTGCGCCGAAGCGGCCTCGTGGCAGGACAAACACCGAATCGCGGTCAACCTCTCGCCCGCCCAGTTCAAACAGCCGGATCTCGCCGGGATCGTGGCGCAGGTCCTCGCCACTACCGGGCTCGATCCGGATCGACTGGAACTGGAGGTCACCGAAGGATTGCTGATCGAGGACACGGATCGGGCACTTGCCACGCTCAACGCATTTAAAGCGATGGGCATTCATATCTCGCTCGACGATTTCGGCACCGGCTATTCATCCTTGAGCTACTTGCACCGGTTCCCGTTCGACAAGATCAAGATCGACAGATCGTTCATTCAGACCTTGACGGGAAACGAGGGCTCCGCCGAGATTGTCCGTGCCATCATCGCGCTGGCGCGCAGCCTCAAGCTCGAAGTGACCGCGGAAGGCGTAGAGAGCAATTTCCAGTTCGACCTGCTTCGCGCGCAGCAATGCGATCAGATCCAGGGCTTCCTCCTGGGCAGGCCGATGCCCGCTGAAGAGATCGCCGACTTCGCCCGCAAAACAGCCCAGGGCATCGATCTGCGCGAGGCCTCGTGACACGGACTGAAGGCGTGAGGGTTCGACTGGGCAACTGGGGCTCGTCTCTGAATCGCGGGTTGGCGCCGTTCCACAGCTGCAATTAATGGGCATGCCCGGATACCGACATTGGTATCGCCATCAGGATTAATTGCCCGCAGGCGTCCTGGGTTTGACGGCATCGTCGGCTTCACCATCCTCGGCCCCATCCTCGAACGGGTCATGCTCGGCCGCCCATTCGCGCCATAGCAGCATGAGCGCGGCCATGATGGCGGGGCCGACGAACAGGCCGATGAGGCCCCAGACTTCGACCCCGCCGAGGATGCCAAGCAACACCCACAGGAACGGCAGTTTGGTGGCGCCGCCGATCAGGGTCGGCCGCACGAAATGGTCGGCGGCGAAGGTCACGGCCATGCCGGTGCAGAACACCGTCACGCCCCAGGCCACCGCGCCCTTGGCGAGCAGGGTCAGGGCGGCGATCGCGAAGACCACCGGGGCCGCGAGCGGGATCATCGCCGCCACGGCGGTTGCGGCGCCGAACGCCGTGGCCTCGGGCACGCCGGCGATCGCGTAGACGATGCCGAGCACCACGCCGACGCCGATGCCGACCAGAACCAGGCCGTTCACCGTGCCGTGCACGGAGACGATCATCTGGCGGCCGACCCGTTCGCCGCCAGGGCCGAAGGTCCGGTTGGCACTGCGGCGGAGCTGCGTCGTCAGCGCCTCGCCCTCCCGGAACAGGAAGAACAGTGTCAGCAGCGTGAAGACGAACACGGTCAGCCGCCGGGCGACCTGCGCGATGATCACACGACCGGTATCGGCGACATGGTCGCGCGTCGCTCGCTGGACGAGTTCTCTGGCGCTGCCGGGATCGGCGAGATTCTCCTGCCACCATCCATCCACGGCCGCCTGGCCGAAGGGCAGGTGATGGAGTAGGGACGGTTCCTGAATGCCGTTCTGCTCGACGTCGTGCAGCCAGTCGCTCACCAGATGAGAGTCGCTCGCCAGTTCGACGCCGACGAGTGAGAGCGGCGCGACGAAGATCAGGGCCACGGCGAGCGTGAACACCGCCGGCAGCAGCACATTGTAGCGACCGGTGCCGAAGCGTGCGCAGGCTCGACCGTAGAGCGGCCAGAACGCGATGGCGAAGATCCCTGCCCAAGCCAGGGGAGCGAGGAAGGCGCGCAGGGTGTAGACACCGAGCAGCAGCAACGCCAGGGCAAGCGCAGCGCTGGCTGCCTGCTGGGCGCGGCTGGCGAGGTCCAGGTGGCTGCCGCTGGCGCTGTTTTGCTGGGCGCCGCTGGCGCTGTCTTGCTGGGCGCCGCTGGCGCCGGTCGGGCGCGGTGGCGTGGGTGGTGTGAGGCTCATCGCGGTACCAACCT